>JADGBV010000297.1 GCA_015231345.1 Planctomycetota bacterium | reverse complement strand
CGGAAATGGCGATGCATATACACAGAAAATTAAAAAAACTTGCAGCTAATGATGATCCTTATCGTGTACAGAAAAAGATAATGACCGATTTCGCTCTAGCTCTTCTTCCCAAATTTAGAAAGAAGGTCGATGAATCAGATCACCCTTTTCTTGCTGCTCTAAAGCTTTCAATTGCAGCTAATATAATTGACCTTGGAGCAAAATCGGGGCTCACCGAAAAAGAAGTATTGAGTTCAATGGACAATGCACTGAATGTGCCACTGTCAGGCAATGCAGGACAATTTGAAGCAGAATGTCAGAAAGCTCATACTATAATGATTCTTGCCGATAATGCAGGTGAAATCGTATTTGATACCCTTTTGATTGAACAGCTATCAACGGCAGATGTAACTGTGGTTGTACGTGGTGGTCCAATCATTAATGACGCCACCAAAGATGACGCAATAAATTCGGGCTTGGCAGGCAAAGTGCGACTAATGGACAATGGAGTTGATGCTCCGGGAACCATTTTGTCTTTATGTTCTGATTCGTTTAGAGAATTATTTAATAATGTGGATCTGGTTATATCAAAAGGGCAGGGAAATTTCGAAAGTCTGCTTGATACTCCTCGTCCCGTCTGGTTTTTATTCAAGGTTAAATGCATGGTCACTGCGAATGCAACAGGAGAGCCCGTGGGTAGCCACATGGTTTTTAAAAAATGATTCTTGAGCGAGTATGCAAGGACCACTCAGTCAGATTATCGATCTTTAATTCAGCAGCATACTATTTATGAGAAGTAGGATGACTTAATATAGAATAATGAAACAACAGGTTTTCAGAAATAGTTGAGATTTTATTTACCAAGTATATTCAAATATATTTCAAAGGATAAAAATTATGCCTAACAGAGATGGAACTGGACCTTCAGATAAAGGTCAACAGAATGGAAGAAAGGGTAATTGTAGAGATAGTTGCCAGTCAAAGCAGAGAAGAGGCAGGAGGCATGGAGCTGATGCTGACAAGGGGGGGGAGGAAGAATCATTTGGAAGGCGGAAGAATGAATCAAAAAATGCATAACGAATTAGCATTAGACATCTGTAAAATACAGGATGTGCTGAAGAAAGACTTTCGCCAAATGGAAGTTATTATGGAGCGTACTAATGCGTTGAGAGAGGCTCGATTTGGCAAAGAGATACACCTTTGCGTCATTCAGAATGTCAAGGCTGGAGCTTGTACTGAAGATTGTACTTTTTGCCATCAGTCTAGGCATGCATCTCATCCAATCGAGGCAGGAGAATTACTGGCCCCTGAAGAGATAGTATCGATGATAGAATCGTACGATAATACTCCGGTTAACCGTTATTCGCTGGTCTCAAGTGGCTATGCATTAGATGCCCGTTCCATCAAGCACCTGGCTTCAGCAATGCACCTTCAAAATTATCCCATGAAATTCTGTACCTCCTTTGGTTTATTGAAAAAGGATTCAATGGATGAATTAAAGAAAATGGGAGTTACCCGGTATCACAATAACCTTGAAACAGGTAGGAGTTATTTCCCAAACCTTTGTACGACTCACAAATATGAGCAAAAAATAAATACGCTCAAGGAAGCTAAGTCTACTAATATGGAAATATGTTGCGGTGGCTTGTTTGGTGTTGGGGAAAATGACGATCAAATCATTGAGCTTATATCAACTCTCGCTGAAATAAAACCAGATGCCATCCCTCTAAACTTCTATGTGTCACCGGATGGTTCTGAGGCGAATTCCCAATTGAAAGGTCTGAGTCGAGATAAATGCTTAGCTATTATAATGGCTTTCAGGCTTTGTTTTCCAGAAACGGAAATCATTTTGGCAGGTGGTCGCACAAAGTATTTTAGAAATCAAGAGGAGCTTGCCTTTCTTGCAGGAGCTAGTGGAATCATGACCGGAAATTATCTGACAACTTCCGGTCATGACATAAGTAAGGATCTCATCATGCTGAATAAACTTGGGTACACACCCAGGTTTTAGCATTCTTCATAAATCCCTTAAAAACTCATTGATAGCTTCTATGCAATTTCTGTAAAGGATATACCCTGTACAGAGTGTAATCTGTAGTTTCAAACATACTCCTGCTTAAATCCCCCTTCAAGATCCTTCACCTCCGTAAAACCATTGGCCTGAAGAAAGCTCACTGCAGCAGAGGAGCGATAGCCACCAGCACAATGCACTAGAGTTGGAGACTGTGGATTAAGCTGAGCTATACTTTCTGGGAGCTCATCCAAAGGTATATTGACTGCTTGAGGAAATTTTCCAGATTCAGTCTCACCCTTAGCCCTTACATCAAGAATGACTGGTTGCTCCTGTTGAAACAATTGAGGCAGCTCAGAACCAGCAATACGTTGAGTACTCCCCATCTGATCAGGTTCTATCTGTCCTTCCAGTGATTCCCAAGAAGCAAGTCCGACAACATGGTCGTAGCCAATTCTAGCTAAACGCAGTGCTGATTCTTCTAACTCAGCTTCCATGGCAATAACGACAATAGGACGCTGGGGGTCAAGAAGACTCCCAGCCCATGGAGCATAGCGCCCTTGAACACCAATATTGAGAGTACCTTTTAGGTGTTTGGTATGAAAATCATCAGCTTCTCGGGTATCAACGACGTCATGATTTAGCTCTATATGATTTATAATAGTTTTAATATCCAGGGGAGCTTTGAGAAAAGCTTTATAAGAGCCAAGTTCGGGGCGTTCTTTTTTATTAAGAATAGCATCGTGCAGAAAATAAGGTGGAGCTTTCGGTTGCTCTTGGGTTACCATATCAATGAATTTATCTTTATCTTTCTCCTGAAGGGCATAATTGTTATTTCTTTGCTCTCCAATCGTTGATACAGTATCCTTACTGAGGTTTTTCCCGCAAAGTGAACCAGCACCATGGGCAGGGTACACAAGCACATCGTCATCAAGCGATAATAGTTGTTGATGCAGGGACTCGTAAAGCTGACTAGCCAGTTCTTCAGAAGTCACTCCCACAGATGCCAATAAGTCTGGCCGACCAACATCGCCAATAAAGAGAGTATCGCCGGTGAGCACAGCATAGGGCCGTGCATCTTGAGTTTCTCTTACAACTAAAGAAATTCCCTCGGGAGTGTGCCCCGGTGTCAGAAGCGCTTCAACCACCACATCACCAATAGTAATTTTTTGATGGTGAGCCAGGGCTTCAATGGAGAACTCGGATTCAGCATGTTGTCCCATGTAAATTGGAACTTGATAACGATTGCGAATTTCAATATGTCCAGCTAAAAAGTCAGCATGGAAGTGGGTGAGCGCGACTCCCTTAAGGCTGAGTTTATGCTCTTGAAGGTAAGAAACATAAATGTCGATATCACGCCTGGGATCGACGATAAGAGCTTGTCCATTTACTTCATCAGCAATAATATAACTTGCATGAGATAGGCATCCTAAATAAAACTGGTGAACAATCATGGTGACTCCTTATGACAAAAAAGTTTGTTGGACGAACATAATAAGTAAAACTCCGGCTAAGCTTATGGCGAAAATTTCCTTTAAGCGACAAGGGCGAATGCGTTTTGCTAAGCGGTCGCTGATATAATAGGTCAGTAAGCCTGCAGAGGCAAGAGTGAAAGCCTGTGCCCAAGGCAAAGGTATTTGCTGAAAAGAGCGGCTAACAATAGCACTACCAGCCGATAAACTAATAATAAATAAAGAACTTACACTCGCAACACGCATGGGTTGACCTCCCAGAAGAGTTAGTGCAGGCACCAACAGGAAGCCTCCGCCCACACCAAATAATCCAGAAAGTATACCAGTTGCCAAGCCAGCTCCTATGCTACCACCCCACTGTACCAACGCTGATTGTTTTTTTGATGAGGTCTTAAGGTTTTCATATTGACATCCATTTCTCCACATAAGAACAACGATCATTAAGCTTAGAATAACGAATAAATTCCCAAGGAGAGCTTCAGAAAGATATTGACCGGCCCATGTTCCCATAGGAGCTCCCAAAATAGCAGCTACAGCCGCTGGCAAAGTCACTTTCCAGAGTAGTTCCTTTTTGATGATACTGCGGATAGTGCCCATTACAGAAATAATTGTTACACCAACCAAACTAGTACTAATGGCCTCCGAGGGGCCTAAGTCGGCCAAGACGACCAAGAGGGGAATGGCGAGCACACCACCACCAGCACCGGTGAGTCCCAGCATGGCTCCAACAATGCAGCCAATAATGATGAGCACAGAGGATACCATATTTAAATTTGGCCTAGAAAAATCATTTCATTTGCAATAACCTTTGCTGAAATCATAATAGTTGATCTGATCAGTCAAATTTGATATTAAGATTATTTTAAACGTCTTCCTAATGGCCGCAACATATTCTAGGTCATCACTGACAAAGCCGGGTTCCGGCCCGTAAAAGAACTGCGATATGATCGCGCCCACCTCGCTTGCTGGACTTTGCCAACAATAAAGAGGAATTTGTGCAAACGGTGTGCCTTGATCAGCTCAGGTAAATGATCCCTAGCTTAATCTAATGATGAGGGCAATGGAGTATTGAGTAGCTCATCAAAGCAGATGATTTTATCAAAATAATTTTCATTTATCAAAGATTCAGTTGGAGGCAGTGCTGTGATTAATATGGGTCGCAACGATATGCCTCTAGGTATATTTAATGCTTTGTTCTTTTCTTCTACTTCAGTGATAATCTCGCTTGTTAGATTTTTTCTGAATTTTATTTCGCAAAGATAAATTGTGTATTTGGTGTTTATTAGTAAGTCGATTTGACAGCTTTTGATTCGACTTGTTTTTTTCTGAAAATATGGAGCAGCACTGATAACAGTATTGAGTGGTATACCAATACAACG
>JADGBV010000296.1 GCA_015231345.1 Planctomycetota bacterium | reverse complement strand
AACCCTCTGGAGTAGCCACTTGAGCTCCGGCCATACCGACTCCTTTGGCTCCGATGGGCTGCCACTCTTCGGCACTCAAAGTCCCGGCTACAAGAGCACAGGCACACATCATTAGTTTTTTATTCACTGCTCAAAACCTCTAAATATATTTGCTTGAGCAGCGATGCTAGTGTGCGTTTTCATAGAACAATAAGCTTTTTTGGCTTTTTTTGGCTTTTTCTCTTTCTTTTTAGCGATTTTGGCGATAATCCCTCACACTCAATCATACGGGGTTAGGCATGGAGATGAATCTTACAGAGCTGGAATACAACAATTTAGCTGCATTTCGCTCTTGGGTTAGCTGGCTTGAAAAAGAGCTTCCTGATGGATTTTTTCACTCCCTTGACGATTTTTCACTCAACCTCCTTGTTCATACCCTTTGTCATTTCGATGGCGGCAGTGAGGCCAGTACAAATGTCTATGAAGGTGGAGCCTTTATTATCAGCAAAGATGAACAGGAGGTTTTCTCCAAACAATTGGAAAAACTGATTCAGCAAGATATTAGAAAAATCTTTATGATTAGCACTAAAAGCAAGTCGCCAGGTGGCTTGAGTAAAATACTGATTGCTCACGTTCAATTCGCTGGCTACTCTGAAGGCTGCAGCCAAGGCTTCAACTCTGAAGATAGAAAAGAGACCGTTAAAAAACAACTCAAAACCCTTTGGTCTGAAATGGATGAAAATAGTTTTGAAGAAAGCAGGAACTGTTTTGATCCAAGTTTTTTAAACTATGCCGATGAGAAGCATATCGCAAAAAACTTTGTTTTGCTCAACCGCTGCTTGCAAGATATTAATGTAAAGGCGGAAGTTCAGAAACATAATAAACAAGACGGACTTATTTGCTTAGCTCTTGCTAACCGTCGTGCAGAACGGACAGGATTCTTTTTAAACCTGATTCGGGTTTTTGAACACTACGACTTCCGGGTCAAAAAAGTTCAAACCATTTACACTCCCTGTGACGACTTGGATAATAAAATGTTGACCCATTTTTATATCTCAGGAGATTATAAAAACTGGTCCACAGATAAGAAAACTGAACTCGGTCGACTTCTTGAAGCTTTATCTGTGATGCAATGGTTTGAAGCAGAAAACCCCTTTAATCGAAACTTTTTTTATGACTTAAATTTCTCCATTCACCACACCATTTTAATTAGTGCCATACAGCAGTTTGTCCACCAAATGCTTGTTCATGTGGACCCCAATCTCTACAACACCAATAACGTACAAAATGCCTTTCAAGCTTATCCACTGATCTCGAGGCAGCTGGTTGAATACTTTTCCTTACGATTCAGGCCTATTACTGTTGGTAAGGATGATGCACAGAAAGTCAGAGAGCAATGCCTGAAAGATATTAATCGCCTAGACTCAGGCATAGAAGACAACGACAGCTTAAACCGAAGTGTTCTCAATATGGCGATTCATATGATTGATCATATTCAAAAAACAAACTATTATGTTATAAGGCACTCCGCTATTTCATTCAGACTCGACCCCGCTATTTTAGATAGCGTCCCTTTTGCCGATAGAGAAGCCCTTTTTCCCGAGTTACCTTATTCAATTTTCTATGTCAAAGGTAGAAACTTTATTGCCTTCAATATACGTTTTCGAGAACTTTCCCGGGGGGGAGTGAGAACTCTGATTCCCAAAAACTGGAATCAATTTAGGCATCAGCAGCGTACGGTCTTCCATGAATGCTACCAATTAGCCTACACTCAACAAAAGAAGAATAAAGATATTCCTGAAGGTGGAGCCAAATCCATCATTTTCTTAAAACCTAACTTCAACTTAGAAAGAGACATCGCAGCAGAAAAAGCTCAACTTATCAAACAGTCCGATACGAAAGATACTTTAGGTGAACTTCTAGCCACGAAACGAAATACTCTAGTTAGGCGTCACCTTTTCGATGCGCAAAAGAGTTTTTGTGACACTCTACTGGATATTTTAGTTTGGAACCCCACCAAAAAACGCCTCGTTCAAGAAAATATTCGAGATTATTATGGCAAAGAAGAATGGGTTTTTCTAGGCCCCGATGAAAATATGACCGACCAAATGATTGACTGGATATCAAGTCGTTCTGAGTCCAGAGAGTATTCGGTGGGTAGTTCTTTTATGTCGGGCAAACCTGATCAAGGCATCAATCATAAAAGCTATGGCGTAACATCATTGGGTGTCCATCAATATTTAAACGAAGCTTTATCTCAACTTAAAGGGGATCAAAAGGAATATAGCTTTAAAGTCACGGGCGGACCAGATGGGGATGTGGCCGGCAATGAGCTGCTCAACCTAATTAATGGCTATGGCACAAAAGCAAAAATCCTCTGCATTCAAGATGGAACAGGCGTACTCTACGACCCCAAGGGCATTAGTCATAGCGAAATCAAAAGGCTTTTCAAAAGTGTGCTCGGCATCTCTGGGTACAAGACCTCACTGCTCCACGCGGAGGGTTTTCTCGTGAAAATTCATGAAAGAAAAGAGGAAAAAGCCGGCATAGAGAAAGTTTTAAAAATATCGGCATCAGCAGGAAAGAAAAGGGAGGTTAAAAATGAATGGATTGGCGCCAGTGAAGCCAATAACCTATACCACCATTTCCTTCACGGCTTGCAATGCGATGCCTTTCTACCTTGTGGGGGGCGGCCCCGTTCTCTTAATAGCAGTAACTGGCAATCATTCCTCTTAGATGACGGTACTCCTAGTTGCCGTCTCATTGTTGAAGGAGCTAATTTATATTTAAGTGATGAAGCCCGTTATAGCTTGGAAAAAGAAGGAGTCATGATCATCAAAGATGCTTCTTCCAATAAAGGGGGCGTCATCTGTTCATCCTATGAAATTATGGCCGGTCTTGTATTGACCCCTGAGGAGTTTTCAAAAACGAAGAGTAAGTTTATTAAAGAAGTCCTCAGTATTCTTAAGGTTAAAGCCCTGAATGAAGCACGAATGCTCGTAAGCGCTTATGCCAATGAAGAGAAAAGCCCCATCGATTTATCCGACGAAATCAGCAGTAAAATTAACCACTATTCTGACCTTATTCGTGAAGAATTAAAAACTCTCCGTCATCAAAAGTCAGCGCATAAATTTATGGAGAAAGCCTTTAAAGCCCATATACCGACCTGCTTGCGTAGATTAGCAGGCTCAAGACTGGAGACGCTACCCCACTTTTACCTGGATGCCATTATCGCCTCTAGCCTTGCTTCCAGCTTGATTTATAAAAAGGGCATAGATTATAGTCCCAATCTCATAGACTCCCTCAATAGCGAAATTCAAAAAGGTCTTTTTAGCAATAAATGATATTAATTGATGGTCATAATACCCTTTTTCAGTTACACGACCCCGATGGGGAAGGTTTTCTTAAAGCCCAACAACAACTGACTCATGAAGTCCTACGCTGGACTCAAAAAAAGAAAAGTCAGAAGTGCATCCTCGTTTTCGACGGTAGCGGCGGAGGGGCTCCAGAAGGAAGAGAGGAACAGTTAAGTTCAAACCTGAGGGTTGTCTATAGTGGCACCCTCACAGCAGACGAATGGATTATCGCCTGGATCGAAACTCACAAAGGGGTGCTGGTGCAACTTGTCACCAACGACAAAAGATTATACGAGAAGGTCAATTATAAGAATGTGAAACGAAGCCCTCCAAATGAATGGAAAAGGGAAGTCACTCGAGTGCCCCATAGTGAAAAACACCCCAAAAACCATGGTAGCAGCCCGGGCAAAAAAGAATTTGGCAGTACCGCCTATTGGTTAAAAGAGTTTGGTGAATCGTAGAGGCGATTAATAGTATGACATCGTTTCTAGGAAGTGCTTTAGTTGGCTTTATGCTCTTAGTTGCTGCATGCGCTAAAGCTTGGCGACCACTGGCACTGCGTGAGCTTATTCAAAAAATCTTAACGGTCTCTTCTGGTGCAGCTAACTTTTTGGTATTCACTATCTTGGCCACCGAATCAAGCCTTGGAGCACTGCTTATCTGCCAGTGGCAGAGCCAATGGGTCATACCTGCTGCTTTTATTTTATTTAGCTTACTCACTGGGGTCTCGTTTTACCTTGCTAAAAAAGAACTTATCGAGAACTGTAATTGCTACGGTTCTTTTATGAAAGTAAGCCCCAAACAGAATATGCGTATTAATGCACTGTACCTTCTTATACTCGCACTGAGTTATTCTGAATTATCAGAGCCATCAGTAACCCCTTATTGGCCTCTCTATCTTGCAGCCGTACTTACGACAGCACTTGTGCTTATAGCTGCACGGAAACTAAAAAACAATTGAGTCAGCCAGCTTTTGCCACTCTTCAGACGCCACTACAATGGCATAACAAAGACAGAGCACACATGAAATTTAGTAGTATTATTTTCGATATGGACGGCACCCTTATGGATTCCCATAAGGATATTGCTGCTGCATTAAACTATGCGCGCACTTCTTATGGTTATGACGAGCTTAGCACCAAAGACGTTCTCCCCATGATAGGCAACGGCGTAGTCCACTTAGTCACAGAGGGTTTTAGGGGAACAAATATTAGTATTGAAGAGGCGACGGCTAGAGTCAAAGACTATTACGGACAAAACCCATGCATTCACACTAAACTCTACCCACAGGTCAAAGAAACATTGCATCAGCTAAAGGCTCTTCATATAGATTTACATATCGTTTCAAATAAGCCCAGCGAGCTCTTGGCAGGAGTCCTTAAAGCACTGAATATCGATTCGTATTTCAAAATGCTCATAGGCGGAGACGATATGCCTAAACGCAAACCACACCCCATGTCCGTTGACGCCATATTAGCAGAGCACCCATGCAAACGCGAAGAGGTGCTAATGGTGGGCGATATG
>JADGBV010000295.1 GCA_015231345.1 Planctomycetota bacterium | reverse complement strand
ATATCAGCCTTCAAGAAAAGAGTATAAATAATATCTTCATCGAAAGCCCCTCCAGCAATGCGGTAACCACTTTTGGCTAGCAGTATTCCCCATGCTCCCAAACCAGGCAACAAGCCCACCACAACAGCAGGCATATGATGAGCAGGAACAGCACCAAAAGCTTGCGAGCTAATAACGAGGCCAATCCATACCACAATCGCCATTCCTGCTTCAATGGGGATGAGCCAGGATATGAAGAGCATAAGACCACTGCAGCATATAATAGTGCATACGACGGCATTCAAAACAGAATAGCCAGCGCGAGCTCCTAAAGCCTTCCATCCTGGGTGGCCAATATAGATTGTTGTAGGAAAACATGAACCAAAAAGAGCCCCTAGTGATGTGCCAAAACCGTTCACAAAGAGAGAGGATCCCGTATGATATTTATCTCCAGCAACTTCTGCTGATTCGAGATTCTGCAAAGATCCAATCACATTAAATAAACCCATGGGAATGATAATCCCCAAGTAGGCCAACCACTCATCACCCCTTAGAGCCGAAAGTATATCGCCTATAACAGGCACAGGCAAATATAAACCCAAATTGGTAGCAGGAATATCTGCGCTACTACGAAGCCCAGTTACCCAGCATAAAGTGACCCCAATGATAAGCGCAACAAAACCACCAGGCAAGTTGCCTTTGATTTTGACTTTTCCGAAATAAAACATAAAAATACTGCCCAAAGTGACTAGCCCAACTACGGGGTAAGTAAAACTCCTAAATAGAAAACCAAATGAAATAAAACCCAATGCAATACCAGCCAGAGTGGATAATAAGGCTGCTCTAGGAGTCATCTTCCTGATTTTTTCCGCTCCCAGCGAACCAATCATTTCAATCAAACCTGAACCTAAGCAGGCCACTAAGCCAACTTGCCAAGCAAGCAAACTGGGGTCATCATGCCCCGAGGAGGATGCTGTGATTTTTACGGGCAGCATCACCAAAAATACATAAGCAAAGACAGAGGGAGTATTGATGCCATAAGGCAAAGCACAGTAATCTGTGCGTTGACTTTTTTTCGCCATCTGATGGGCTTGCCAAGCATAAAAAAGGTTTCCGGCAACTAAAGAAAGAGCAGCTCCTGGCAAGACTTTCTTTAATAGTAACTCAGGGCCAAAACCAAGCAAGCCTCCGCACAAGCTAATAATCACTAGAAATTGAACTAGGTTATCAATAAATAGGCCAACGAAGCCATCTATATCCCCTCGGACAAACTTCTTCATCTTAAGACTCACACTAGGAAAAAGCTCAGTGTAATTCTCTGGATCATAAGGGAAACAGAGATTTAAGGAAGTTTAACAGTGGAGAATGCTCATCTCATTTAAGGGGATTAGAGATGGGCTTAAATTGCAGCCTTTATCTACCAAAGGAACTACGCAAAATTGCGGAATTCATGATCTGGATTCTCGCGTATTGCATAATTTTTCTCCCATTGGTCAGAAAACAAAAGCAAAAGTCGCTCATACTGATCTTTCACAAATTTCGCTCCAGTGGGTTTTTTCAAAGTCGCCATATCACCAAAAACCCAAGCGCTACAAGTATAAGGGAGTTTATTGACTTCAGTTTTCACCCCATATTCATCTTTCAGGCGATACTGTAATACTTCAAACTGCAACCACCCTACTGCGCCCACAAGAGGAAAAGCACCATCATTTTCAGCATCGAAAATCATCTGAATGGCTCCTTCTGCAGCGAGCTGCTCCATTCCTTTATCGATAGCTTTTCTTTTGCCCATATCAAGTGGTCTAACACTAGCAAAAATCTCAGGTTGAAACATGGGCAAAGGCTTATAGGTAAAATTTGTGCCCGTTGTTATGGTATCACCTATTTTAAAATGACCGGAATTGATAATCCCAATAATATCACCAGGGTAAGCTTTCTCCAAAGTATTACGCTGACTCACTTGTAGGCTATGGGGACGAGATAAGCGAATTTTCTTGCCTAATCTCATATGTTTGACTTGTTGCTCTTTTTCATATCGGCCAGAATTGATCCTTAAAAAAGCCACACAATCTCGGTGCCTAGGGTTCATATTGGCTTGCAGTTTAAATACATAAGCGCTAAAAGGCTCTTCTACAGGATCGATAATCAACTCGTTTTCACTGTCTTTCTCATCGGCAGGTCTAGATGAGGGGCAAGGCGCAAGGTCAATAAAGGCATCAAAAAGAGGCTCCACACCATAGTTAATCATGGCAGAGCCAAAAAAGACAGGTGTGATCTTGCCAGCTAAAAAGTCTTCCTGAGTGAAAGTATTACCAGCTTCGTCCAGGAGTTCGATTTCCTCTTTCAAGTTTTCAATCACCTCAGAACTTAATGAATGATGCTCCACCAAGCTATCTAAGTGCAGAACTTCAACATCTGGAATGGAACTACCAGCCCCTCCAGTTCTAGTGTAGAGATGAATCTCCTTATTTTTTCTATTCAAGATGCCTTTGAACTCTTTACCTCCTCCAATCGGCCAATTAAGTGGGCATGACTGGATTCCTAAAACTTCCTCAACCTCGGAAAGCAAATCTAGCAAATCCTTATTGGGAAGATCCATTTTATTAACAAAAGTAATGACAGGGATGGAGCGTATGCGACACGCTTCAAAAAGCTTCCTTGTTTGAGCCTCCACACCTTTTGCGGCATCGAGAACCATAATCACACTATCTGCTGCTGTGATCGTACGATAAGTATCTTCACTGAAATCCTGGTGACCTGGAGTGTCGAGCACATTTACGATGGTATCTTTATAAGAAAACTGCATTGCAGATGCCGTAATAGAAATACCCCTTTCTTGCTCAAGGCTCATCCAGTCAGAGGCGGCAGCTTTTCCTTTTCTCCCCCCTACCATACCAGCAGTTCTAAGCATGCCAGAATAGAGCAGTAATTTTTCTGTCAGCGTTGTTTTACCGGCATCTGGGTGACTAATAATAGCGAAGGTACGCCTTTTTTTAGTCTCTGTAGCAATTTCTGCTTTAATGGCCGATGATGGACTCAAAAGATCTCTCGTAAAAAAGGGCCAGTGTAGAGGCACTTAAGAGTCCTAAAGGGATGAAAAGATAAGTTTACTTTAAAACTTTGTATATGCCCCATTATCTCAATTGCCACTCCTAAAATACTTTTAGCATACTCAACCCTTTAAAGTATTATTTATTTGATCAAACGCGGTCCATTTTTCAATTACAGCCTGAGGCTTTACAGGTTGCTACTTGTTTTTGTTTTAGCTTATCTTGTCCACCTTTCAACCCAAATTCAGTACCAACAAAGCCCTCATCCTTTAAGTCTAAAAGAAATCCAAGAATACATTCCCAGTGCTCATAAGTACAAATTGAGAGCTAAAGGAGAAATTCGAATTAAGGATGCAAAGGGAAAAATTGTAGGAAAGGCTTACCTGACCATGCCCCAAAGTCAAGACATCAGAGGATTCACGGGGCCTGCAGACGTACTCATTGTGACCAACACTCAGAATATCATACTTGGAGTAAAACTCAGGCATAGCTACGATACCCCGAGTCATGTTATTGATGTCATTGAAAATGAAGATTTCCAGAATCAATGGAATGGGCTGGCCATAACTGATTTAGCCGTCAAGAATTATAAAAGTGTACAAGAAATTCATGCTGTATCCGGCGCTACCGACACAAGTATTTGTCAGGTCAAAAGTCTTGTTAAAAGGGCCCAAGGAGCTATGGGTATCACTTCCAGCGATAACACGACTCTTAATACTCATTTTGATACTCATGAGATTCTCCTTTTACTTCTCTGCGCTTATGCTACCTGGCTGACTTTTTCCAAAAAGAAAAGAAAACATTATCAACGCATTATTTTTCAAGTTTTATGCCTGAGTTATTTTATCATTTATGGTCATTATTTACTTTCACAGGCCTCTTTTTTCAGCTGGAGTCGTGCTGGTAGTTTCTCTCAAACTGGCCCAGGCCTCATCGCATTACTTGCTTTAGCACTTCTTTTACCTTCTTTAGGAGGCAAAAATATTTACTGCCGAGATATATGCCCATATGGCAGTATGCAAAAGTGGATCGCCAAAATTCACCCTTCTTCTCACCGCCATATCCCTTTAATATACGCTAAGTCTTTTCAGTGGATTCCCTTTTTAATTGTATGTCTCATGTTGGCGTGTGGGGTATTAGTACTGCCTTTAGATTTAAGCGAGCTTGAACCTTTTGCCGCTTTTTCATGGTCTCACCTTGGCGTAGCCTCTACCATCATAGCAATATTTGGATTATTACTGAGCTTCTTCATTCCTCTTGCCTATTGCCGCTTTGGCTGCCCTACTGGAATATTGTTACGCTTTTTACAAGGGAGTGCTTGTGGTCGCTGGCTTGTAAGAGACAGTTTGGCCACAGCCTTACTATTCATCTGCCTAATAGCTTACTTTTATAACTCATCTATCACACACTTTTTAGCTAAGCTACAAGGCCTTATCTGGTAATCGTGATGAAAACGAAACTCTTTACATGGGTCTTAAAACTCTTTTTTATTGCAGTCGTCATATTCTTACTACTTGAAGCGGCACATCAGAAGGAGGTTATGAAAGACTCTCAGGAAAGCATTTATCAATTACAACAAGGTCTTCAAGAATGTTATGACGAAACATTTTACTACCCCATAGGCCAGAATATGAGCGGGGCAACTCTTGCGGATAACTTAATCAAACAAAACATTTCATTTGAAGTCCCCACAAATCCTCTTACAGGAAAAAAGTTGATTTTGGGAGAAGAAGATAATATTATCTACAGTTCTCGCGAAAATGGTGATCGCTTTTTATTACAAGCTTTTTACAAAGACAAACTTATCTACGAGCTGGACCAAGGGGCTGACGGTCAAGCTAAGCTATAGGTATTAAGTCAATCAAGGGCTGTTTTTTAATCCAGCCAGCTCACAAC
>JADGBV010000294.1 GCA_015231345.1 Planctomycetota bacterium | reverse complement strand
CAATGCCCGGAAGGCCAAGAATTTCTTCACGCCTGAAAGGCGCAGCTTAACTTGCTGCCGAAGTTACGGACAAGGCCGATTCTTCTTATTCTTCTTTTTCTCTTTTTTCTTTTTCTTCTTATCAGAATCACCATGTTTAGCCGCCTTTCTAGCTCTAATACCTTCTTCTGTGGCAATGGGGTCCCCGTCTCCTAATTCGTTCAACTTTTTCATCATTGCCGCTTTCATATTTTCAGAGACCTTTTTATACTCTGGGTTATCAATCTCATTTTTTAACTCGTAAGGATCACGGCTCAAATGATAAAGCTCGTATTCTGGGCGATGAGTGAGTTTGCGAGCAATAGACTGAGCTGCTGGGTCCTTTCGTCCCAATTCGACCCATGAACTGACAATATTAGGTTTTTTGGGAGAATAACTCTTATCTTCAAGCATTTTTAGAGCAACTCCAACGCCTGCATTGGTTGTTGGAGTTGTGTAGTTAGGATTGTATATAAACGAATACTCACGATTTCGAATCACACGAATGGGAAAAAGGAAGCCATCACTACCTGCAATGCCAACATTGGTAAAAGCGCCATAGACATAATCACGTACAACTTGTTTTTCTCCTTTAAGGGTAGGAAAGATACTAAAACCATCAAATGCACCGGTTTCTACAGTTCCACCTGCTATTTCAACCAATGTAGGCCCAATATCTAAGGTGGCAATAAGTTCATCGACAACTGAACCTGGTGGCGTTACACCTTTCCAATGAGCAATCAAACCTGAGCGTAAGCCATTGTCGTAGCAAGTCCATTTTGCCAGAGGCAAACGTGTGCCCTGTTCTCCGCAGACAAAAAAGACAGTATTATCCCAAATATTCTTGGTTTCTAATAAAGATCGAACATCACCCACTAAACTGTCAAAGTTGGTGACCTCGGCATAGTATGTGACTAAAACTTCGCGAAGTTCAGGGGTGTCTAGCCAATAAGGAGGAATGGTTAATTCGTCTGCTTTATAAGCACTTGGGTCTCCACTCGTAAAAGGCAAATGTGCATCACTTGATGCAATGACAAGACAAAATGGTTTATCTTGTTCAGTGCTGGAATCAATGAACTGTGTTGTTTGCTGTATGAACCATTCATTGCTTTTCTTTTTAGGGCCACCTTTATTCAAATTCTCGAAAGGGTAACATCCTCCAGGAACGACATGCTTTTTACCCATAAGTGCGACACGGTAACCCAGAGGCTCGAGATAATGGGGCCAACTTTTGGTTTCAGGAACGGCACCGGAATGATTGAACATGGTTTGGGTTCGCCAAGGAGTTCTGCCACTATATAGCTCATGACGAAATGGAGCGCACATAGCCATGGAACAATAGGCGCTATTAAATTTCATGCCCTCTACTGCTAACTTATCGATATTTGGTGTTTTACAGTCAATATTTCCATAAGTTCCCCATGAGTCTTGGTTGATGTCATCGCCAAGAACAAATACAATATTTGGCTTTTTTTCAGAAGTATTACCCACGATGAAGAGTAACATAAGTGCTAATAGTAAATTTCTCACGAGCCCCGTCACATCTCTGATGTCTAATTTACCGTATTTTCGCATCTCGAACATAAATACCCTTTAAAATAGCAGTTTCACCCTTATACGAATCCACTTCCTCTTCTGGACATCATTTCTTGCTATTTTAGAGATTATCAAACTAAATCCATAAATGATCTTGTTTTAATGTCGAAAGATTTCATTTCTGGGCCTTAAGATTGTCTCATTATCTAGTTTCAACTTCGAAATATTCGTTGACTTTCTAAGCATTTTTCTACATTTATCCTACAATGGTCCCTGCAAAAATCAATGCCTTACTGATTACTCGAGTTCATTCCCTCCTCAGACACATCGTACTTTTTAGCGCCATAAATCTCTCATATGCTTGCCTAAATGCCAGCATCACATCTACGACAAATACCATACATTTTGACGTCAACAGCGATGGCATTTATGAAAGCACTCTTAATTCCACTGGCCTTGCCTTAGGAATGAACCTCACTCCATCGGTAAATTTGCATGTTAGTGGCAACACAATAGTGTCTGAATATTTAAGTGTAGGTAGTTCTCAGACCATGGGCAGTAATCTTAATATATCAGGGTCTATTGGATGGTCCAACCAAACCATAAGTAGCAATGGAGTGATTGCAGGCCATTCCCACACTTTCATAGATTCTTCTGGCGGAAACCTTAACCTTTCTCTTCCCTATGCTGGGAACGTTTCCGGAATGCTCATTCATTTAAAGAAAGTATCAGTCCCCTACAGCATAACCATTCTAGGCGGAGGAAATCTCATCGATGAAAGCAGGTGGTTTAATCTGGAGTCTGATACTCTCAGCGGCCTATCTTTTCTAAGTAATGGTCTGCAATGGTATATTTTGGGGGAAAGTGAAACTGGCTCCTCAGCTGGGTGGATTCCTTCAGACACCACTCTTCATGGTTGGTGGGACCCCAGCGACATATCAACAGTCACCTATAATACTTCTACTGGAAATGTGAGTATTTTACAAGACAAAAGCAGTAACCTACAAGATTTAGAGCAAACAGACGAAACAGAACATCCGACCATTGGAACACGTTATCTAAATGGATTACGCATGATTCACGCCAACGGAGAACAATTTCTGGAAGACACAGATTTTACTGTTCCAGGCTCAGGGAACTTTTCAATTTTCATGGTGGCCAAGGTCGAGAATGTCTCTAACCAATACGACTCTGTCTACTCTCTCAATGCTAGCTCTGATGAAGACTTTCAGTTTTCTGCAGGAGATGGTGCTGTCTTCAATGGCCAAGTAGAAGTAGACAACCTTGGTAATAATGCAGTCCTTACGGGAGGCCCTTTTACAGGCCCTAGCATATTTAATGTTAGTTTAGATTATTCTGCATCCGGTAATAGCTACGCCTATATAGATGGAACTCTACATGCCATATCAGATTATGACACTGTTGAACTGGATACGAATCAAAAACTACGTATATTTAGCAACAGAAGTGCAGCTCAATCACTTGAAGGTATTTTTGGAGAAATCATAACCGTCGAATCCGTATCTCCTTCTCTTAGGAAAACTATCGAAGGCTATTTGGCATGGAAATGGGGCCTAAGCGACAACTTACCAAACGACCATCCCTATAAACATTCTGCCCCATAGAGGGTCACAAAGACACCTCACCAAGCTGTACAGCTAAACATCAATCATTAACGAAATAAGGGATCTGAAAAGTTATTCACTTTTATGTGATCGCTCTTAAAATAAGCCTCGTTAACTTTTTTACCTTCGATGGACACGTTATCAAACATCCAGTATTGAAAACTTGCATTTCCTGAAGCATTAAGGAAAGACTTTCGTCCCCAGGTATTAGCATGGGCGAAATTCACATTTTCAAATTTAAAGCCACGGTAAGTAGCCTTCGTATCAAAACCTATCAGTGTGCGCTGTGGCCGTGGATCTGAAATATTTATATTCCTAAAAATCACATACTGCCCTGTGTTTACGGTGCCATCGGGGTATTTTTTATAATCATTAGCTGGGGAACCTATGATGCTACCATCCCACATACTTCGCGAGTATACAATATCTATATCTTCTATGGCAAGCTTTTGTGGCAAGTGAATGGAACGTCCATGCTTTATGTTATGCAACAGAAAAGAACACCTTAATGGACAACCATTACAATCACTCCAGAAGATAATACGCTTAACACCTGCCATTGCACCAACATATAGCCCATCATCTTGGTGGCGGAGGAAGCAATCTTCTATATAGGTATTACCCGTTGCACCACCCGCGTCATTATTGACTTTCCAGGTAATTGTTTTGACCCAGCGAATATAATTGGGGCTATAAGACTCCCAGCCACCAAAAAAATAAAAGCCATGTTCCGCTGGATCAGCAACAGTTATCCCTTCGAAGGTACAGTTTCTAGCAGAATAAATCTGGAGAACTCTGAGTTTTTTATGATCTAGCTTTAACTCTTTTAATTCATCTGACCAATCCTTCCAGTGGGGAATTTTACTACCACATAAAGTTCCATGGCCATAAATACGAACATTATCAGTTGGGTCCCAATGGTTATCATCACTAAAATTACCATAAAGAATAGCGTCCCCCGGGATGTAAAATTGTTGTCCGCTTTTAAGAGTAATAATATCAGTTGCCCGCCATTCTCTATCACGACCATTAGCATCCACAGACATTTTGTGAACCCCCGGTTTGAAATATAGAGTTTTCCAAGAACCGCCTTTTGGAGGCAATGTCCCAGGCTCGACGGCATAAACTTTAGGGTCATTAAGATCAGGTTTATCGTCAATAAAAGGATTTGCAAAAATGGTCAATGAATGCGTAGCTGTCATCTCCGTATTATAGGGAGATGCATCCCTCCAGTCTCGAGGATCTTTAACACGTGGCGCATCCCTTGAGTCCATTTGCCCATCTATGTCTATGGCTACGAGAGCAGGATTATCCAATGTTAAATAGATATCACCCTTTATGATTTTGCACGATTTAACATGTCGAGCCGGATAAGGAACAGCTGAGGATATGGGACCAGATGGTGCACCCTTCTTGTTGAGTCTTTTGATTTTCACAACAATAGGCGTATTTGGCCCCATCTCAAAATTACAATATGTTTGACTCCATGAGCCCATAAAGTTACGAAAGTAGGCTTTATAAGGACCTTGGCTATCCTTATCGGCACATTTAGTAAACCAAGCAAAAGGGGACTGCCAATTAGTCACTTTTTCAAGTTTAGGGGAGTTAAGCTCACTCACTTTTTGAACCTGAAAGGTATAATAGGGAGAAGGGTTCAAACCCGGGACCGGGTCATACACATGCAATTCCCCTTCCCGGTGATACTGCGTGCGGTCATTACGTTCACGAATCAACCAAAAATTCCTTGTCTCAAACATGAC
>JADGBV010000293.1 GCA_015231345.1 Planctomycetota bacterium | reverse complement strand
GATGACGATGAAAAAACACAAATTCTCCTAGCTAGTCCGATGCAAACTCATAATCCATAGTTTTTTGCTGCTCAATGGTGATGGGTAGAGGTTGAATAACTGACTGACTTTATCTAAAAAATACCATATAGGGACTATTTTATGTGCGATCTAGATATTATCAAGATGAATATTAGTGAAAATTGAAGGCTATGGGGATAGAATAAGACATCAGAATTTTTGAGACTTTGCGCATTTCTACCTCAATATTTTCATAAATGATACTTATTTTCTATTGATTTTAGACCATATTTGATATATCTTATGGGCATGATCAAAAATATTATTATTACCACCATTGTTGTCTGGACTGCGGTCGTTTTTGCAGGGGCTCATGCCGCTAAACAGCCTAATATCCTCTTTTTTGCGGTGGACGACATGTCGGACTGGATTGGCCCAATGGGCTATGAGCAGGCCGTGACTCCTAATATTGATCGTTTGGCCAATGCAGGTGTCACCTTTATCAATGGACACACGGCGGGTATCTATTGTGCACCTTCGCGTGCGGCGATATTTTCCGGGCGCTTTGCTAGCTCTACAGGATGCTACACGAGCGCACTTTATTTTAAAGCTCATCCTGAACTGCGTCCCATGCAAGAGGTTCTGCAGGAGGGCGGATATGCCACCTTTGGTGGGAGCAAGCTTTTTCATCATCCTGCGGGTCATATCGATATGCGTGGCTGGGACGAATTCTTTGTCCGTGATGAGCGTCAGAAAACGACAGGGTGGGGGCTGGATTCTTGGAAGCTAGATGACGCGGCATTAATTCCACAACCCTTCCCCTATCACAGTAAGTACAGGCTTTCAAAAGGCAACCCAACCGGGAAAGGGGCCCAATGGTTTTTAGAATGGGGGAAGACTCCTAATGATAAAGAACACCTCCTGGCAGATACGATGCGCACAGCATGGGCTGCGAAACTTCTTAAGCAAAAACATGATAAGCCGTTTTTTGTTGGAGTGGGCATGTATGCACCACACTTCCCGAATTTTTGTCCCGCAAAATATTTCGACCTCTACGACCGTGATAAGATCGTCCCTCCAGCCTACAAGAAGGGTGACCTTGACGACCTTCCACCCAAAGTGCGCAAAGCGAAGACGGGACGCGGGCGGATCCACAAACACCTCGAAGAAATAGATGCCGTTAAAGATGCCATTCACGGCTATTTGGCCAGTGTGTCCTACGCCGATGCCATGCTCGGTCGTTTGTTGGATGCTTTGTCCGAGGGGCCTAATGCTAATAATACTATTGTGGTGCTCTGGAGTGACCACGGTTACCACCACGGCGAAAAAATGGACTGGGGCAAGCACACCTTATGGGAACGCACCTCGAACGTACCGTTTATCTGGTCAGGGCCCGGTATTGCTCACGGAAAAAAGATTGAGGCAAGTGCCAGTCTCATCGATATGTTCCCAACCTTGGTGGAATTTGCGGGAATAAAGGATGGTCAGCAACGCGATGGTGTTTCGCTTACACCTATTCTTAGAAATCCTGCAAAGGCAAAGGATAGAAATATCTTCCTTCCGGGTATGAAACCGAATGAATACGCCATTATGAACCAGGGCTGGCGTTATATACACTATGCCGACGGTACAGAAGAACTGTATAATGTAAGAAAGGACCCCAATGAATGGGATAATCTTGCAAGTCATCCCGAACACAAAAGCATCAAGAAAAAAATGGCTGCTTCAGCTCCCGAGAAATTCGCGCTTCCCATCAAGGGAAAGGATTTCAAGCTTGTCGTTGAGGGGGAAAACTACCGCTGGGTGTCTAAGAAGAAGTAAGACCAATCCTAGAAATTGTTATCTTTATTGCTGCAGGAGATCTTCGACGAGATAAGTGATTAAACTTTCATCGAAGGATAATGCCGAGGCTTGCTCAAGTAAATAGGGGAAATAGAAGCGAGGTTTGAAATGTCCGTCGGTATATAGAATGGGGAGGTCAAATCCATCATGCACCATAGACTTCTCTTGGTAAAAAGCCTGGCCATTTCCTGCGTTGAAACCTGCTCCCCAACTTGACTTGCGGGGTATATAATCCATAACGAAAGGTAAATAAGGAAAGTGGGCTTCTTGAAATAATCCTCCCTCCTGGGATTTGTATCCATCGTAGGTGATGTGTGGTTTGTATTCTATGAATTCCTTGGTGTTGGCTTTGCGGGCATAGGCCGATGTTACGCGATAATCTGACATGCGAAAAAGAGGCCCAGTAAAGGACTCTTTGTTTAAGCCGACGCTGGCTCGATGACGGAGGGAGGTATAAGTGCCACGATTGAGAACTTGAAGATGTTTGGCTATATACTGGTCATCTGCGGGGCGGTTGTAGTCAGGGCAAAAATGCACACTCAGACCCTTTTCTCCAATATAGGGTTCTAGGAAGCCTCGTTCATGAAAGAATTGCCCATCGGGCTGTCCTTCAACTTTTTCATAATTATAACCTACGGTGTCATCATTGTTTCCGTAGGTTGTGTAGCCATAGCCACGGGTTGCCCAAAACAATCCATCGTAATCATCGCTAAACATGACATGCCCATCATATATAGTATCCAAATTCACCATGCAGGAAATACGTCTGGCATTATCATGCATTCTGCGGAGACTTGGGAGAATCAAGGCTGCCAATATGGACATAATCGTGATAACGATGATAAGCTCGATCAGTGAAAAATATTGTGATGTGAATTTGAGGGCCTTGTGGGTCGGGGCTAACTTATGCGTCGAGTTCACTGGATGTAGAGGTTTTGCTTTCATGCTTTATTCTTACGCATTTCTTACATTTTATATCCTTTTTTAAATGAGCAAGTGCTAAACAGCTATATTCTTCTCTAAACTTATTGAAGTAATAAATAAGTGTTATAAATAAGCGTTGAGACTATTTGAGCACCTCAAAGCGCATTATCGCCAGTTCACTTGAACTGGCAAGATAATTTTTTTTACCTGATCCTTTTTTTCGTTTAAAAGGCTTAACATTAACCGTGAGCAGGAGTTAGCTATTTCCTCTTTCGGCTGTTCGATTCCTGTAATAACAGGATGGGATATCTCATTGAAGGGCAAGTCGTCAAAGCTGATAAGTTTCAATTTCTCCAAGCGGGAGCGGTGGTATTTGCTAAAGGTATAAAAGCCCCGAAAGGCCGTTAAATTATTGGTAAAATAGACGGAGTCAATGGAATGATTCTGCTCCAAAACTCTTGAGATCTCCTCATAGCAGCTTTGCTCGAGGTTTTGATAGTCAACGGTTAAATTAAGGTGTTTAGGGTATTTAAGTCCCTGGTTTTCAAAGGCATCTATGCAGCCTGCGATACGCTGCTTCAAAGTGTCTACTTCAGGAGTGATGGAGATCATAAGCATATTTCTGCATTTATTTTTGCTTAAAAATTCATTTATTGCACCAAAAGAGGCTTGATAATTATCTATGCCTACAAAGTTCACTTTTGATCTGGGTAGTTTGCGATCAAATGTTACCGTGGGAGTTCCGCTCTTGCGTAAAAAAGTGAGTGTTCTTCGGCTGGCAGGAGCCAAAATAATCCCATCAACTTGCCTTTGAACCATACTCTGGGCCATTTTTAACTCCATTTCGGGGTCCTCTTCGGTGCTGCTTAAAAAGACTTGATAACCCGCTTGAAAAAGGCGTTTTTCTATGTGTTTACCAACTTGGCCATAAAAGGGATTCGCTATATCAGGTGCCAAAAAGCCAATGGTATAAGATTTTCCCGTTGTGAGGCTTCTGGCTAAGCTGCTGGGCTGATAATTATTCTTTTCGATGTAATCCCTAACTCTTTTCTGCGTAGCCTTGCTGATTTTATATTTATCAGCCTTTCCATTGATAATGAAGGAAATGGTTGTGGTGGATACTTCTAGATCAGCGGCGATTTTTTGAATACTCGTCTTATTCATTAGGTATTAAATCGATTTAGTGCTGAAGTCAGGTGATATTATAAAGCTTAAAGCCATTTTGCCACCTGACTCCACATTCTTCAAAAAAGCAGGAATGTCAATTTTCATTGCACCTATTAGCTTTAAAGGCACTTCTTGTTAGTCATCAATTTGGTTTAGTCTACCTCAGCTTTAGAGAATGATTATGAGTCTGCTTCAGTTAAATTCTTGATATTACAGATATGTATTTAAAATATCACACATGAGTATCCCTTTGACATGGATCAGAGTTTTTGCGGTGGTCATCCTTTTTGGGGCCTGGTTTACCGTTGCTGCAACAATAAAAACCAGATCTGAAAATATCTCCTTTGACACCAATAGCGACTCTACCTCTGAAATGAGCCTCAGCCCTACAGGTCTCCATATTGGAAGTGGAACTTCATCGGCAAATCTATCCGTATCTGGAAATGCTATAATCACGAAAACCTTAAGTGTGGGTGGGACTTCTTCATCAGCCAACCTTTATGTTCAGGGAAGTATGGGGTTTGCTATGCAGCAAATTAGTGGCAATGCCTCATTAGACAACTATAGCTATCATAGGGTGGATAGCACCTCTGAGTCCATTCTTCTAACCCTACCTTATGCTGGGAACCATATAGGACAGCGGCACACCATTAAAAAGACCAGCACAAATAATCGCGTGGTCATCAGGGCCAGATCATCCAATATCGTTCCTCATTCGCCTTTGGTGATGCCCTCTAATGCCCAAGGGAGTCTGCCTTATACTTCACTCATATCCAATGGCTCAAGTTGGTATGAGCTGAACTCATCTTCTGACGTTGGCGAACTGGCGGGTTCCAATTTGCTCTATCACTTTAAGTTCGATGAGACTAGTGGGAGTTCCATAGCAGACTCAAAAAATCAAATTTCTCAAGCCGTAACTGATGGCTTCATCCAGAGTGCTGATGGCATGGTGGGGAGCAGCCATCTTTTTACAGGGGGTGGTAACGCTATCTATTTCAGCTCTGGTAATTTTACTCGTCCATCGGGGGA
>JADGBV010000292.1 GCA_015231345.1 Planctomycetota bacterium | reverse complement strand
AAAAAAGTGGAATTGTCCCACTACTCGGTGTCAATTCACTTTCTGGGCATAAACACAAACGCCAAGAGGAGAGCATTAAACGAGCGGCAGACATGGTGGCCTATGTCAAGAAAAAAGGCTTCGGTGGAGCATTTTGGTATATAGGCAACGAGGAAGGTCATTTACACGGAGGCACAGCTGGCTACGCAAAAGCTTTTAAAATTCATGCCCTGGCCATGAAAAAGATTGACCCTGAAATTAAGATTTTCTGGAATTCAAACCACGTTAATGAAAATGTCATATCAACTTTTTTCAAGCATGATGGGGGCACCTCAGATGGCATTGAAACCCATGGCAAATGGCCCTTTGGCGGCAAACCAAAAGGACTAGCTCTAGGTACTTTCAAACGCTGGCAAGAAGAACACCCTTTAATCGAAAAAAAGAAGAGCACACGTGTATGGAGAGATGTTGCTCAAACTTACCGGAAAATAGCCGAAAAGTATGGTCGCAAAGATTACCTCATAGCCAATAATGAATACGGCATTGGTAATATTGATAAAAAAGACACTGAATTCAACCGTTTCCGATACGGACTTATCATGACTGATATGCTCCAAGAGCATTTCATCGGAGGCTGGGACATGACCTGCTTCTGGGATACGGTTAGAGGGGATGTCAATGGTTTGATTTGCAAAATGAATGAATACAAAAAAAACCCACTTCATATGGGCATGGAGCTTCTAGCTGAAGCGCAAGGAGGAGAAATGCTTGAGCTGGTCAGTGACAATAAATACACATACGGATTTGCTGCTCTTAAAGATAAACTTTTAATGGTTTATCTCATCAATAAAAGCAAAGAAAATCAAAGCGTTAAATTTAATATCACAGGAGCCCAAGTCAAGTCAGGTCAAGCAATAATAATGGAAGACACAAAAGATCATTGGGGCGAACTCACAAAAAAAAGAATCAGCAAAAAAGGATCTGATTTTGTCATTAACATCCCGGGCCTTTCATATAGTCAGTTTTCTTTTACAGCCAAATAATACACCGAATCGAATTATTTAGTCATCGATTCAGCATCAATCACCTCCATAGTAGTCTACAGTATGTTTAAATACACAATCATTCACCTCTTCCTAGCAACCTTCTTAACCTCACTTTATGCAGCAGATCAGCTCAAAGGAAGCAGGCCCAACATCATCGTTGTCTATGCTGACGATTTGGGTTATACTGACCTAGGCTGCTATGGGGCAAACTATTATAAAACACCTCATATTGACGCTCTTGCATCCAAAGGCATACGATTCACTGATGCTTACGCCAACTCACCCAATTGCGCACCATCGAGAGGAGCGCTCTATTCAGGTCAATACTGTGGTCGGACCGGCATGTATAATGTTGGTCACGCAGAAAGAGGGAAAGGACAGAATAGAAGGCTGATCCCTCCTCCCAATACAGGGGAACTTCCTCTCTCATGCAAAACCTTTGCCGACGGCCTCTCAGACAATGGCTATAATTGCGTGCAGTTTGGCAAATGGCACCTTGGCTATACCCCACCAACCCTGCCCCCGAAACGAGGCTTCACGACACGCTACTCTAGTGGCCCTTATAGTGGAAAATTCATGAGTGAAATTATTTATCACCCTTCCCGCTGGGCTCACTTTCATACGGGTGGTGTGCCTGCCCAAGATTCCCAAAAAGCAAATTACGGTTTTCATATTATTTATGGAGATGCAGATGATAAAAGAAATAACCCTCATGATGACTATCTCGTTAAAGACACATCATTAGTCAAAAAAGGCGAATACCTCAGCGACTACATAGATCGCAAACTCCCCCATATTTTGGATGACCTCAAAACTCAAGATAAACCTTTTTTGCTGATGCTTAATCATTACCTCGTTCACGGTCCCGTAAATGCTCCAGAAAAAGACGTTGCACCTTTTAGAAGTAGCACTCCCGATGGTGATGATTCAAACCCCGTATTCGCTGCCATGATTAAAAAGTTTGATGATAGCGTCGGGTTACTTATGAAAGAACTCACTCAGCGTCAATTACTTAAAAATACTCTCGTCGTTGTCTATTCTGATAATGGAGGTGTAGGTGGCTATAAAGAACTAGGAATTTCTGGTGCAGGCGAGCATACGGGTAATGCCCCACTCAAAGGAGGAAAAACCATGCTTTACGAAGGCGGCATTCGCGTCCCTCTAATTATGTATTGGAAGGGAAAAATTTTATCAGGAGCGGAATCAAGCGAAATGGTCGCCGGCATCGATTTCTTTCCTACCATGCTTGAATTGGCAGGTGGCTCCTTAGACGAGTACCAGCAGCAACAAAAACATATTCTAGATGGGCAGAGCTTGATTCCCCTCTTGAATAAGCCTCAAAAAAAGCTTGATCGCGACTACCTCGCCTTCCATTTCCCAGCCTATGCACTGGGTTACTTCGGGAAAGGCACAGCCATAGCCAAATGGCGATCAACTCCCATGAGTGTTCTGAGAACCCGTTCCCATAAACTGGTCGAGCACTTTGTTGGAGAAACTGTTCCTGGTGACGGCAGCCGCCTCGAATTATATGACATTCAAAACGACCCAGGTGAATCAAAGAATATCGCCAAGCAAAAACCCGAACTTGCCAAAAAATTATGGCAAGACCTCACTCTGTGGCGAGAGAGCACTGGAGCCTTACTTCCCATAACCAAAGAAAAGACAAAAGAATCCTACTGTAAAACCGGGAATCTTGTCGTCATGGAATTGACTGATGCCTTAAAAGGGAATTTTTCCTACACAGGCAAAGGTGGTGTTCTTGTAGTTGAGTCTGTTAAGAAGAAAGGAAAAAAGGGGGCGTTGTCTACTTCTATGATTATTGAAGAAATCAACAAACAACCCATATCAAATATCAATGAATTTAAGAAACACATCGATTTACACCTAAACAAAAAAGTTACATTAACCATCTACACTCACGGAAAGTCAAAACCTCGACCCTATCTCGTTGAGGCTAAAGCTACTGAGTACCTCCCTGACCCACAACAATTTAACGATTTCCAAGAATTTGTGCGTCTATCAAAATAGCAGGTACCTTTTATAAATCACAAAAAATCTTATATCACCCGCGTAGTTCTTATCTTGGTACCTAAGTGGGTATCGCTGGGTAATCAATGGGTAATCAATGAGGTAATCAATGGACAGATCATTTCTTGACATCAGCTTTTTTCAGGAGCCCTCCCCTCTACAGGATCTTGCTGAAAAGAAATCGTTAACCTCACACATTTCCTCTACAGCAAGAAACTTCTGCTCCACGGGCAAAGATTTGAACTTCCGCAGGTGGTAACGGGAACTCCCTTCCCAACTACAATCCTGATCATCAGGTGTCCTAGATTTCTTCATGTTTCAGTATTTCCAGCCGAGCAACATCATCAAGATCCTTGGGGCGTCCGGCTGCTTTTTTCATAGATATGAGCGTACCGATATCAACGCACCTGAGCTCTTCACCATCATCGAACATTTCCGTTATAGCTTTCGCATACACTACACTGAATTTAAATGGCTCCGGCACAACCTTTGTGTATTTTTGAGTTTGTAATGACTCATTTTGCGCACTCGGGGGAAAGTGTAATGTTTGATATTTGTTGAATTGACGGGGTTTATGGGGTGTTGAGTGATTTTTGAAATGAGTAACAGTCGTCTTTGTGGGTGATATTTTGTGAGATGGTGTTGGGAGCCATTTGCAATAACTGATTTTGCACATTAGGAAAAAGTGTAAACAAGAGTATTTGTTGAGTTTTAGGGGTTTGTTGATTGACAAGATTTTTTGAAGTGAACAATAGTAGTCTTTATTGACTGATAATAAACTGTTAGGCGCTATCATGAGAACTTACTATGAAGGACATGACAGCGCTTATATCAAGAAGAAGACCAATGGTGAAGTCGGTTGGTCAACCGTAGAAGAAACAAATGAGAATTATCGAACAATTCGACCTCTTCTTGAAGAACATGTCTCTTCCAGTTCCTGTCTTCTCGAGCTTGGTTGTGGAGCTGGTGATTTAACGGAAAAGCTACTCTTACACACTCACAAAATAACAGGCGTCGATATATCAAAAACAGCAATCTCTTGGGCCCTCTCAAAAACAACAGTTCCAGAGTTCCTTTGTAAAAATCTTCTCTGCGAAAACTCCTTCCCAAAGAACTCTTTTGATATTGCTGTTGACTCTCTTTTTATGCACTGCATTATTGGAAATGACAGAAAAATTATCTTAGAGAATATTCATTCATGGTTGAAACCAAATGGGAAATTCATTTTAAACACAATGTGTGGAGAACCATTTGGCGTATTAAGGAATGGGTATTGTGAAGAAACTAGAAACATCTACTACAATGAAATTGCCACTCGTCACATTGGCAAACCAGACGTTATCGTGCAGGAAATTGAGGCCTGTAATTTCATCACTCTACAACAAAGCCTTATTGACAACATGTTGGCGTCTGTTCATCAATGCGCCTAATCGGGATAGGAACGAGTTTCTCTCTCGCCCCTCCCAAACCACCAACTCAGACAGCACCGTAAGTGGCGACTTGCCTGCTTTGCAGCAAAAGGGTGTCACCAAACAACCCCAAACGTCTACCGAGCCGTAGCTGGGTGATGAATCTGGCACCAACTTTCCTTAAGAGAATAGTACCCTTCCTCAGTCAAATAAGTATTACCAACAGCTTTGTTAATCGCAGGGTTTCTGGATAACCTCCAATAACTCTTGCGACTAAGTCCGGTATTGATAGCACTTTTCTTCATTCTATTCTTTTGCCAAGTCGAAGCCTTATCAAGGCTTATCCTCTTCAGTAGATTTCTAATGCGAGTTCGCGGTTTCCTCCACTGCTTCCAATAGCACATACGAAGTCGCCTCCCTAACCACCCATCCAGATTACATGGGCAATGGTAAATGCAGCGGTTTGTAGTGAAAGATCATGTTCTTATTGCGGAGCGAAGCG
>JADGBV010000291.1 GCA_015231345.1 Planctomycetota bacterium | reverse complement strand
TGCCCGGAAGGCCAAGAATTTCTTCACGCCTGAAAGGCGCAGCTTAACTTGCTGCCGAAGTTACGGACAAGGCCAAATATTGATATACAGTGCCATCTGCATGACAAGAAGAATGCCAAAAAGGACAGCGACAATCACCCCGATAATAAGGAGGAATGGCCGACAACTAAGAGTTGTCACAAAACTACTCATAATAGAGTATTTCTTTTGACTCACCGGGTCTTGTGTACGCTCTGTGCAGTATAATACCGTAAGAATAATACACCCGACAATAATAAGAGACGACCCGCCTGCCACCCACCGCATACCCTCTAGAGAATCGGAAAAAACATCTCTTTGAATGAGCCAAAACATCCACTGAACGGCAAAGCCACTTATAAAACTAAATATTGATCGATAAGTTTGAATTTCAGTGCGTTCACCGTAGTCTGAACTCATTTCAAAGCCTAATGCATAGTAAGGAACACCAAATACGGTAAAACAAGTGTAAAAGAGAAGGGAAGTGATCAGAAAATACGAAAAATATTGCATTTCACTCATGCCCCGGGGCATCATCCACATGATAACGAAGAACATAGCACTCAACATGCCACCAATAAAGATAAATGGTTTACGTCGTCCGTACTTTGAGTTCCAGCGGTCACTGACACCACCCATGATAGGATCCGTAAAAGCATCCCAAAATCGAGGAGCAGCAAGAACGATTCCCACAAGAGCAGGGCTTACCCCCAAGGTCACATTCAAGATGGGATTAGCCATCATATTGATGGTATTATTGAGGTTATGCTCGGCATATCCTCCTAGACCGTATGAAAGTTTTGCTGATAGGGGAAGTTTTTTTTGAGGGGTGCTCACAAATAATCCTTAGGAATTGAATAAATCACACGTGTGTTATGATATGCATCGTTTAAAGTAAGTCAAGTGCAAAACAGAATAATCCTACGCAGCATATTTTCAGGTTCGGGCTATTTGAATGCCCAGCTTATTTTCAGGTTCGGGCTATTTGGATGCCCAGCTTATTTTCAGGTTTGGGCTATTTGGATGCCCAGCTTATTTTCAGGTTTGGGCTATTTGGATGCCCAGCTTATTTCCTGACTCGGATCATCTCTAACCCCTACTCAGCATTAATGATTTAAGAAATATTCTAATCTCGTATTTTTCATTCTATTGTACTTAGCGCAAAGCCAATTATCATAACATTCCTGTGTTTTACCTTTTTCCAGATTTTTACCCATGAAACCAACTCAGGTAGATATTGCCAAACGAGCAGGAGTAGACCGATCCGTAGTCTCTCGTGTACTAAGCGGAAATATGGGCAAAACCTCTGTGCGACCGGAGCTGGCTAAACGAATACACCAAGCAGCAGCCTCATTGGGCTACACCCCAAATCTCGCTGCCCAAGCTGTCCGTACCGGCAAATTCAACACCATTGCCCTTCTCATGAGTACCCATCAGGAAAGAAGCTATATTCCCACCGCACTTATTAACGGACTACACGACAAACTGGCAGAACACCAGATGAATCTGCTCATTGCTCGCATTCCCGATGAAAGGCTTGAAGACGACGAATATATACCTCAAATCCTCACCTCCCTTATGGCTGATGGCCTTATCATCAATTACACCCATGCTGTTCCCCCTCGCCTTAAGAAGCTTCTCAAACAGCACCACCTACCTGTTGTGTGGATCAATCAGGAACTTGATACTGATGCTATTTATCCCGATAATCGAAAAGCTGCTCAAAAACTTACCCAGCATCTTCTTGCTCAAGGACACACAAAAGTCGCCTATTTGGATGCTGACACCCCCTCTTCCGAGCTCGCTTCAAGCCATTTCAGCAACCGAAGCAGATCCGAAGGTTATGTAGATGCTATGCGATCTGGAGGCCTTGGTTGCACCGAAATTCGTCCTCCAGCTCATCTAGGCCATGGCGATACAGCTCTCATTGACTCATGGCTCAAAGAGTATGACTACACTGCCATAATATCCAAATGGATTGTATGGGTTCCAGTAATACTTCAGCATTTCTGGAAAGAGGGGAAAGATTTCCCTTCTGATATTTCCCTTGCCACCTTTTCTGGGCAACAGGCAGCCTCTTTTGGCATCGATTTTGTTACCTCTATGGTGGAACCTGATTATGAAATGGGACAAAAAGCTATCGGCATGCTTCTTCAAAAAATAGATGCCCCTCATACTCCCATTCCCTCTCTCATGCTTCCCTTCGAATTCAATCAAGGAAGTTCTTCCTGAGGATAGTAGCCAGGTGCTAAATACGAGGGCAAAGCCCACGTAATAGAATAAATCTCAAAATGCCTATTGACAATCGTGTGTTATTACATATATTCTAGTTAGCACACGTGTGTTACTCGTGTTCTACTTCTTTCTTCTACGTAATTTTGGCGCAAGAAATTTAAATATGAGCATCATCCACACCCCTCTTACCCGTTATCCCGAAAATCCCATACTAACACCCGAGCAGATGCCCTTTCGCTGCTACACCGTTATGAATGCTGGGGCAACTATCTTCGAAGGCAAGGTTTTGCTCCTCTTACGAGTAGAGGACTGTGAACGCCAGACCGATTTCTATGTTGCCACTAGCACCGATGGCATTAACTTTGATGTCTGTGAGACTCCCATCAACCTCCCTCTCACTGAACAAGAAAAACGCTACGGAGCATCCCATAGGTTCGATATGCGCATTACTTTCCTTGAGGGCAAATATTATGTATGCCATGCTGCCTGGTTAGGAAAATATGGAAGCTGCATAGGCATGGCGACCACTGAGGACTTCGTGAATTTTGAACCTATCCCTTACCTTTCAGAACCTTCAAACCGCAATGCCGTTCTTTTTCCAGAAAAAATAGGCGGACTCTATGCACGCCTTGATCGACCACAGAATGTTGATGGAAGTGGCTACACCTGGATCAGCTACTCCCCAGACCTTATTTTCTGGGGAAAAGCCATGCCCCTTGACCTCCCTTACACCTCATGGAACAGAAACAAAAATGGTGCAGGCAGCATTCCCATAAAAACCCCCCACGGTTGGCTGGAAATATTCCATGCCACTGCAGAGACCTGCTCCACAGAAAATTATTACCTAGGAGTAGCGCTTCTTGATCTAGAAGACCCCTCTAAAGTGCTTGCCTCCCCACGTGAATTTGTTCTGGCAGCTGAGAAAGATTATGAGTGTATGGGACAAACGCCTAACGTTGTCTTTACCTCAGGTGGTGTGGTTATGCCCGACGGCACCTACAATATTTACTACGGAGGGGCCGATACCCGAATGTGCCTTGCCACAACCACAATTAAAACTCTGATTGACTATTGCCATGCAGACCCCAAAGGCAAGAACAGCCATGTTGTCTTTAACTGATCATAAAGCCCCAAAAACCTTTTCTGATTGCTCACTTAAATATATTTATTTCACCATACTTTTACTATTACCCTAAGGAGAAACCCATGAAACACCTTATTTCACTACTTTGCATCCTATATTGCTCAACTCTAGCACTTCAAGCTACAGATATAAGCAATACCCTTCTTGAAAAAAACATTAATATTTATGGCCCAATTTATAAAGAAGGAAAAATAATCCATTCGGAAAAGGAAGGCTCTTTTGTATTTTCTTTTAGCGGAGAAGCAGATTCGAAACAACCCTATGGTAAAGTTATTCAGATATATACTCCCTTATGGAAGCTCAAACCAGGAAAGTACTCCATGACGATTGAACTAAAAAGCACCACTGACTCTGTGGGGATCCCACTTCAATTGACCGGCAAAGACAATTCCGGAGAAGATCCCAAAGAACTTACCTCCTATTACTGCCCCGAAATTGGCACGACCTGGAAACCATACTCGCTCACTGTAGATATAAGCAAGAATGTTATTCACGGGTACCTTCTTCTGCGAGTTGGTAATGTTCCCAAAAATTGCGAGATATCTCTCAAGCCCACCATTACTTTTTCTAAAATATAAGATCGTAACGACCATGAAATGGCATATGAATGTACCTAAGTGGGCAGGCCTACTAATTTTTTTCTGCACCCTACCCTTCCCCTTTGTTGATGCTTCTGAAAAGAGACCTAACATCCTCTTTATCCTCAGCGATGACCATCGCTGGGATGCCATGAGCTGCATGAATCATTCCTTTGTGAAAACTCCCCATATGGACCGCCTGGTTGCCGAAGGAGCACACTTTGAAAATGCCTTCTGCACCACATCATTATGCTCTCCCTCCCGGGGAACCTTCTATACGGGAACGTACCCCCACAAACACGGTGTTATGGGCAATGATGTTCACCGTGATTTCGATCCTGCTATTACTCCTCCTTGGTATATGTTACTCAAGCAGAGTGGATACCACACAGGTTTTATCGGAAAATGGCACATGGGCAAGGGAGACCACCCTCGCCCCGGAGTTGATTACTGGCTCAGTTTTAACGGTCAAGGCGTCTATCATGACCCTCCAGTAAATGAGAACGGCGAAAAGAAAAAGCTCAAAGGTTATATGACTGAAATTCTCACCGATAAGGCCATCTCATTTCTGAGAAACCGACCCAACAACAAACCCTTTGCGGCTGTACTCTCTCACAAGGCGGTGCACGCTCCCTTTACCCCAGAGGAAAAATATAAAAATACCTACGACGACGATGCTGTAAAAGAACCTCCAACCTTCCAAGACGATTTCAAAGGTCGTTCACCCTGGCGTATGCTTCGTTATTCGGGAACCTATGACAACCCAATTACTTCAGAAAAACTAAATAACCCGAATTTCACAGCAAAGCCCATGAACTGGAACTCCTGGAGTCCAGTAAAAGAGAAGAAATTCATCAACTATTTCAGGGCTCTTCTATCCGTAGATGATAGCATCGGACGGGTTCTGAAGGAGCTGGAAGATCAGAAGATCCTCGACAACACCATGATCATCTATGCGGGAGATAACGGTTTCTTTCACGGAGAACATCGTCGTACAGATAAGCGCTTCGCGCAGGAAG
>JADGBV010000290.1 GCA_015231345.1 Planctomycetota bacterium | reverse complement strand
CGCTAGCCCTTTTGATGAAAGTGCAATATTGTCAATAGATGGTTTCGGTGACTTTACTTCTACGATGATAGGAATTGGAAATAATACAGAGATTAGAGTGTTGGATAGTGTGATATATCCGCACTCTTTAGGAGTGTTTTATACTGCGTTTACTCAGTACTTAGGTTTTGAAAACTATGGAGATGAATATAAGGTTATGGGGTTGAGTCCATATGGCAAAGCTACTATGATTGATGAAATAAAGGATGTTCTCATTTTTAAAAATAATGGTTTGTTTGAAATCAACAAAAAATATTTCACACACCCTAAGGAGGGAGTAAATATGAACTGGGAAAGCGGAAGCCCTTTTGTAGAGAATATTTTTTCGACATATATGGAAGATGTTTTTGGAAAGGCGAGGGTGAGAGGCGATAAGCTTACTCAGAAGCATAAAGATTTGGCAGCATCAGTTCAAAGGGTCACTGAAGAGTTAATATTTCATATTTTAAATCACCTTCAAAAACGAACTGGTTTAAAAAGGGTCTGTATTGCAGGAGGAGTTGCTCAGAACTCTGTAGCAAATGGAAAGATATTAAATAACACAAGTTTTGACGATGTTTATATTCCACCAGCAGGGCACGATGCTGGAACAGCAATGGGTAGTGCATTATGGTATTTTAATAATATTTTAGGAAATGATAGAATAGAGCCCATGAAGCATAGTTTCTGGGGGAGTAGCTATAGCGATGATGAAGTGGAGAGTTATTTAACAAACAAAGGGGTTAAGTATAAAAAATATAGCGACGTTGATTTGTTTGATGTGGTAACTGATTGCCTTATAAATGCTGGAGTTGTTGGCTGGTTTCAAGGAAAAGCGGAATTTGGCCCTAGGGCATTAGGGCACAGAAGTATTCTTTGTGACCCGACGAGAAGTGATGCTAAGGATCTTATAAATGCAAAGATAAAAAGGCGAGAGCCCTTTAGACCATTTGCTCCATCTATCTTGCAGGAATATGTAGAAGAATATTTTATTGTTGCTGAAAAAGCTCCTTTCATGGAAAAGGTGTTACAGTTTAAAAATGAGAAGATGAGTGATTTGAGCGCAGTGGTTCATATAGATGGAAGTGGCAGGCTTCACACGGTTGATAATAAAATCGATGAAAGGTACTATAATTTAATTAATGCATTTTATAAAAAAACTGGTGTCCCTATACTGTTAAATACATCATTTAATGAAAATGAGCCCATAGTAAATACACCAGATGAAGCTTATGCTTGTTTTTGTAGAACAAAAATGGATATGGTCGTGATGGGCAATATTATAGTATTAGATAGACTATCCTGAAACTCGGATAAAGCGCGGGGATGTCCCATTCATCGTTAAAAGTTCTTTCTTTGGGGATCATCAAGTCATCAAGGATCATCAAAAGTGAATAAGGTGAATAATGAATAATATGAATAAGGGACACTCCCTTTTAATTGCTGTGTTGACCAGTTCATGGGCGTACCTCAATGAATAGTAAGTCAGAACCACGCAAACCTATTCCTATCAAGACGATCCTTGTCTGTTGGTTCGTATTCTTCATGCTCTGCGATTTTACCGTTGGGTTTTTCGTTGTTGTTCTACCGGAGGGCACCTATCATTCGTACTTTCATCACACTCTGAGGAAGAATTTCCGGTGTGCGGCAAAGTGGGGATATTCATCTTATAATTTCGCGAGTAATTCCCTCGGTTTCAAGGATAGCGATGTGAGAGAGGTGCCGCTGTCATCCGATATCCCTCGCGTTCTGTTTATGGGGGATTCTTTTACTGAGGGGGTTGGATATTCCTACGACAAGACGTTCGTGGGCAAGGCTGGCAAGCATTTCGAGGGGACGTGCGACATTCTGAATGCAGCAGTCAAGAGCTACTCTCCCAAGCTCATGTTTCTGAAGACGCAGTACCTGCTTGAAACGGTTGGATTGAAATTCGACTCGTTGTTCGTTTTTCTGGATATTTCTGATATCCAGGATGAAGTCGCGTATCATTCTTTCGAACCTGTGCTACCGGCGAATATTAGCTGGAAGCCGCTGCGGCAGTTGGATTCCATCATGTATGACAGATCATTCCTCTACAACACGTTTCATACCCGTGTCTGGAAGCGTGTCTTGAACAAGATAATAACAGCTGAGGACGTTCCAGGGATCGAGTGTATGGATAGATTCAACCTGAATTACTATTCTGAAAGAGCCCGATGGACATCGGATGATCATATCTATTCGAGTTGGGGCAAGGTGGGGCTACAGCTCGCCAAAGATCACATGACGAAACTGGTTGAACTATGCCGAGAGAGGGAGATAGGAGTGACATTGGCTGTGTACCCCTGGCGATACCACATAGAAAACAGAGAACTGAACTGCGTTCAAGCCAGAAGCTGGAATGAGTTCGCGAAGCAGCATCATATTGAGTTCGTTGATTTCTTTCCAGATTTCATAAACGACGTCTCTTACGAAGATAGTATCAAGAGATACTTTATCGTCGACGATGATCACTGGAATGAGGCCGGGCATGCTCTGGTTGCGTCAAAGGTCATCGCATCTATCTCCCGCGCCATGAAGAGCAATGAGTAGCTTCTCGGTATCGTTGCCCTCTGCTTTCACGAGTTGGTCTGAACGTTTTTCTGTGTTAGTTTAGTAATATATAGAGCCAGTCCTACTTAAAAAAAATCAATTACCTATTGATATTCTGTGGTTTATGTAGATAATATAACTGTACTAAATTACTAATATTGCGGAAAAAAGGCAGTTATATGAAGTTCATCGACGACCATGGTGATGGATTTATTGCTCTCCCCTTGCCAGTATTGCCAGGAAGTGTAGATTTCCAGTCCTACCAACTGATGCTTTCAAAAATTGATCAGATTCTTTCTCAGACTGGAATAGAGAAAACACTAGGTGATTTGTCAGTAGAAAAAGCAAAAGCTGATAACGCAGAGTGTAAGAAAGCTATAAACGAAGCTCATCATCGCAGGTATGCTGGATATGCCCTCCGGTGTAATATTGCCAGAGTGTTAACGCAAGAAAGCTATCGGTCGTTTTCAGTGCCCTTGGCGGATTCCATACTATTGAGGAAGTTTTGTGGGTATGATTCACCACATGCTCCAAAGAATACTCCCAGCAAGAGTACTCTTCAGCGGTTTGAAGGCTGGTATGATGAAGAGATTATTCGTCGTGTCACTGATCTAGCTACATATGCTGCCGCAGACGTTAAGAGCATACTCCATAATGACTCCAATGGGCTAGTTGAAGCAATCGATACAGAGGTATGGCTATTGGACTCTACTTGTGCCGAATTGGATATTCATTATCCCGTTGACTGGGTTCTTCTTAAAGATTGCATCAAAAGCATTATTCAAGCAATTATACAAATTAGGAAAGGTGGCATTCGTCAACGCATTGGTTCGCCTGAGTCATTCCTGACTACAATCAATAAGTTATCAATGCAAATGACAAATACGGGCAAAAAGCCGGGCAGTAAAAAAGAACGAAAAAAGATATTCAGAAAAATGAAAAAGTTACTCGATCGAGTAAAGAAACATGGCGAGCGCTACCTTGGGAAATTGGAAGATTGCTGGTGTGATTCAGACTTTACTGAGGCGCAGAAGAATCAGATTGTTAGTAAGATGAATCATACAATAGATCTGATACCTGCTATTGTCCATCAAGCACATGAAAGAATCATCGGCGAAAGGAAAGTAGACAATAAAGACAAAGTGCTTAGTTTACATGAAGATCATGCTAAGGTGTATTCGCGAGGAAAGTCTGGAGCACAAGTCGAATTTGGATTACAACTAGTATTGGGAGAAAGTTTAGATGGTATTATAACACACTGGGAGTTAATTAATGATACTCCAAAAAATGACACACAACATATAGATGAAGTATTGAAGAGGATAGATATTCTTCCAGATGATGTGAAACCAGAATTGCTAGTTGGTGATAGAGGGTTTTACTCTGAGAAAACAGAAAAGATGCTGTCGAAGAACAGTATTAAGAGTAATATTTGCCCTCGAGATCCTGCAATACTTGAATGTAAATTAGGAGATCACAAGTTTGCTGAAATGACTAAACGTCGTGCTCAAACAGAAGCACGAATTGGAATTCTAAAAAACAACTTCCTTGGCAAAAAGCTGTCGACCAAAGGTTATGAAAATCAAAGTCGTCAAGTTGCCTGGGCTGTCTTAAGTCATAATCTATGGGTACTTGCAAGGCTTCCCTTTAAAGATTTGCTTGAAAAAAATATAGCCTAAAAACTAATAGTCCATCTTGGCAGAGTGCATGTGGGGGTGGTCTGTCTAGAGAGTAGGTTGTGACCAGAGAAATCTAAATTTCGATAATTTTTTGTTTTGTCTGATCGAAAATATTAAATTAAATTCCACTCTGGAATATTTTCTCAAATTTAAATCAAAAAACGCCCCCCTGTGGGACAGGCTCTATTTTATTTGACTTCTTGAATCCCTAGCATCAAAGAATGTGGGTAGTAATTAGGATGAGAGGAAGTGTTCTTGTATATGAATACCTGGGAGTGATACTCATATACTTAGAATTAGTAGAAGATTAACTAGCTCGCCATGATTCTGATATAGCACTTTTGAATTAGGGAGTGTCTCCAAGGCGTCTTTTTAAGGCCTGAACCTCTTGACTGAGTTCTAAATTTTGCTTGTTTACCTGAATCATGTATAGCGTCAGTTCTTCCACTTTCTCTAGTAACTTCATCTGCATCTGACTCACGTCAAGACCATCTTTTTTTATTTTTTTTTCGGAAGGGATATTGGGTAAATGGCCTAATTCTTCGATTGCTTCCTCAACTTCCTGAAGGCTAAGTAAATCGTAATCTTTCTTGAAGACATAGTCGGGGACGTTAAGAGCGGTTCCTCCGACTCTGAAGGCTGTAGCTTTTACAGTGCCATTGACATCAAGTGTTTCCGTAGGTGTTGTTGTGCCGATGCCGACTCGACCTTCTACAGTAAATCGATG
>JADGBV010000028.1 GCA_015231345.1 Planctomycetota bacterium | reverse complement strand
AGATGGAGGCCCAGAAGTCATGAGTGGTGGCAAACGCTATTCGGGACGATTCGCAAGTGGAGGGTCATCGAGAAGGTCCAAGGTTGTTAAGCCCGGCTCTAGAAGACTGAGGAAAATTACCAAAAATAGTGGGAGTGGTAGCAACGCGTTATACTACCTTATGGCTTTTTTGATTTGTAGTTTGTTCGTAGGCTCTCTGCTCTTTCTCTTCTATATTGATGCTGAAATTGATCGCTTCCAGGTTCAAGAAATTCAAGGAACGGCATATATTCAAAGGGGTGTTGATAGGGAGCTTCTCAGCGTAAACGATCAGCTTTCCGATGATAGTGAGATATTTACCTCACGAAAAGGAAAAATCTCTTTGAAGTATAATGACGAGCCTGTGACAGTGGGCTTGTCTGGTCGAGCTAAATTTTTGAAAGCTGATAAAGATGGTCAAAAGCAAATTTACTTAGTTCAGGGGCAATTACAGTCTGATATCCATAAAGATAATAAAGGCATGAAGGTTACGACGGATACCCACGAAATGCTAGCTAAGGATGGTCGGTTTAGAGTTGCACATTTTAATAATAATACGAGGTTATTTGTTGAACGAGGGCAAATATTATTTAAACCAAGAGAGGAGCAAAGTTATAAGGTTGTGGATAGAAGCACAGTTGCTTCTGTTGCTCAAAAGCCTCCAGCTCAACGCGCAGCTCAGCCCAAAGGCAGGGCTGGAGGGCAACCCAGGGCAGCGGCAAATAATAAATTGCCCAGAGCACAAGTAAGCAAAGAGGGCTTAGGTGGGCATTTTCCTCCTACGGTTATTTGTGGAGGTCGTATGCCTGATGTCGAAATCGATATGAAAGGGGATGTTCATGTGGTTTGTGCCCGAGGAGCCGGTGGGAATGGCAGTCCTATGGTACTTATTTTTTATACGCGCTACAATAATCAGAAAAAAGAGTGGAGTGAACTGCAAGAAGTCGGGTATGTTGACTATTCGTGGGACAATGTGGCTGAATCGCCCCCTCAAATAAAAGTATCTCCAAAGGGAGATGCTTATATACTCTGTCTAGGGCATCTGTTTTATCTGAATAGTCATAAATGGCAGAAAAAAACTATAGCACAAGGTTCTCAGGACTATGTCCGTTTTGATAGAAGACTTGAACAAGAATTTCTGTATTGTGTGGCTGATAGGAGTCATGATGTTAACGTTCGAATACTAGGTCAATATGGAGGAGCTGGAGTCTTAAAAGAACTTGGGTCGGCATTTAGTTGGCCAGAGCCGGGAGGTGTCTTTTCTAGCCCTACTATATTCTTCGGGAATGGAGGTGATGTGCACCTAATGGCAAGGCACCAAAGTGGTCAAAATAATACTCATTATGCCATGAGTGTCGATTACGGGAAATCCTGGGTGACACAAGGAGGGATTTCTGACAGTATTCGACCTGGATTTTCTGGCGTAGCTTCTGCGGAGAGTGACGAAATATATTATGCCGACGGGGATGGTCGTATTTTCTTGAGGAATAAGTATGACTCTAATCTAAAAAATATAAACTTCAGTCCCGATAGCATTCAGAAGAATGTAAGGATGGCAATGGGTAAGAATGATTCTTTGTATGCCGTTGCCGTAGGAGGGCGCTGCGGTGTTTACTCAGCAGGGCGTTGGAGGAAAGGCGATGATGTTATTGATAGGGGTGCATATTATGGTATAGGTCTTGCATCCATAGCCTCTTCACCTGACAGAAGTAGCGCGCATATTGTCTATTGTGGATTCAAAGAGAAGAATGGAAATGGTGTTTCTAGGGCAGATATTCTGATTGTTACTCTTAAGTCGGATGGGAAACTAGTTGAGAAGAAGAGATAGCTAAGTTAAGCCTTGAACTCAAGGTGTGGTATGGCCTGACCTGGCTCGGGTGTGCTGGCTCGGGTGTGCTGGCTTAGAGCATTTCGACACTATGCCTATAGATATCCAAAGGAATATTGATTCCTTTCATTTCTTTTTTGCCCAAGTAGGTGAATTTGCCGTTTTCCACCAATTGGTGCCAAGCCCTTCCCGACATACATATATCACCTGGTTCAGCGACATTCTGGATGCGTGATGTGATATTGACCACATCCCCCCATATATCAAAAAAGAGGCGGTCCTTGCCAATGATTCCTCCCATCAGGTCACCGCAGTGAACGCCAGCACGCATTTGCCAGCCAGTTTCAAGACTACGAGCTTTTTTCATAAATTGTTTGCAGAAAAAAACACTCTGGTCTAAAGGATCTTCTAAATCTTTATTGAGCATCCTGCCTACTCCTAAAAAGGCATCCCCGATGGTTTTGATTTTTTCTAAGCCACACGATGCCATCATGCTTTCGTAGAGTTGTACAAGTTCTGAGAAATTTTCGATAATCTTTTCGTGGGGGTTTGTGGCGCAGTATTCTGTGAAACCAACGATATCTATGAAGATAACCGCAACATCTTTGTAGAGTTTTGGTTTGACTTCGGTATTGTTGCGCATTTCGTTAATGCTTACTGCAGGTAGAGTGCGGCTGAGAATGGATTGAGTTTGCTGAAGTTGATAACGGTCTATAGCTCCTTGCTTGGTTTCTAGGTAGCCATAGATGCGCTTACGAAGCAACTTGGTGTTTAAGGGTTTGAGTAGAAAATCATCAGCGCCAAGAGCGATGCATTGGTCCCTGAGTTCTTTGTCATGCATGGCAGTAAATATAACCACAGGGATTGTGGCATGCATGGGATTGTCCTTTAACTTGCTTAGAACCTCAACGCCGCTCATACCAGGCATGGAAAGGTCGAGAAGAATGAGGTCGGGAGTGATTTCTTCGAGTAAAGGAAAGGCTTTTTGCCCTCTATCGACAGTGATAAGATCGAAACCTTCTTTTTCTATTAAAGTATGCATAAGTTTGCGAATATCTTGATCATCATCTACGAGCAATATTTTAAAATGACTGATAAATGTATTGTTTTCTTTGATGTTCAGGAGGTTGATCATCCTACGGTATTTTAGATATACAGAATAAGCCTCTGTGTTGTCGCTTAAATTAAGTAGCAGGATATACTCATTCTTCTCTTCATCTTTATGTCGTGTAATTTGAATGTCTAATGATTTTGTGACGAAAGACCTGCTATGCACGAGAGTTGATATTTTTTTAGAATGATTTTGTTCAAAACAATCTCTTAAGCTTTTCATAGATTTTTCATTAAGCTCGAAAACGTCATTAAAGTCTATTTTTTGATGTTCCTCTAAGAGACGAAGCTCCTGGATTGGAACTTCACCTAGTTCAGAGAACTTATTATTGGCAAAGATGATTTTGAGCTTCTGGTCAAGAATGCATATGGGATTCTGGAGCACCGAGAGAATATGGCTGTGGGAGGTGAGCTCCTGGAGAGTAACGGTTTTTGTTTGATTATTGCCCATATGAATGACAGATGTTGTGACTATTTTTTTTGCATGGGCTTAAAGTCAAGAATATTTATATGAGCTTTATTCTGAGTTCTTCATTTTAAAATTATTTGAGACCGAAGTATTGACATATCGAAAGATCTCGATATAATAGGTTTCAGTTAAAAATACAATTGAGGATGAAAATAATGAGTACTGTATCCGTAGAAATAAATGCCCCTGAAATTTTAAAAGACTCACAAGATGCTAAGTGTGTTATCATTGATGTGCGTACGGCTCCAGAGTTTGAAAGCGTGCATGCCATTGGAGCCATTCATATGCCTTTAGATCAAATTAGTTCTGAATGGGTTGAAAGTAACTGCCCAGAAGATAAGTATGTGGCTTTGATTTGTAAATCAGGTTCTAGAGCGAAATCTGCTGCCGAGAAAATAAAAGGGATTTCTCGAGAAATCAAGGTGGTTAAAGGCGGAACTGAAGCTTGGCAGAACCAAGGCTTAGAGGTCGTTGAGGGAGAATCCAGTGTGATTTCACTTGAAAGACAAGTGCGCATCGCAGTTGGACTTCTATTAATATCATTTGTCTTGGCGTCGCTGTGGGTGCCTGCTTTGATTTGGATGTGTTTCGCCATAGGCTGTGGACTTTTATTTGCAGGCATAACTGATACTTGCGGTTTGGGTTTAATGATCGCTCGCATGCCTTGGAATAAAGGGACTTGCGGCACATCTTGTAATATAGCTTAATAGAGGAGATAAAGCATGAGTCACAGAAAAATAGTTGTTGTCGGCGGAGTCGCCGGTGGAGCCAGTGCAGCTGCTAAAGCTCGTAGGGAAGATGAGCATGCAGAGATTACGGTGCTTGAAAGAGGCCCTTATATCTCTTTTGCGAACTGCGGTTTGCCTTATTATATTGCAGGTGAAATCAAGAATCGTGATAAATTGTTGATCATGACCCCTGAAAAATTCGAAGATAAGTATAATGTTAATGTGAAGGTGAATCATGAGGTTGTACTGATTGATCGCGCAAATAAATCCGTAGAGGTTTGCCAAAAAGATACGGGAGAACGCTTTTGGCTTAAGTATGATAAACTGATTTTGAGTCAGGGGGCACAGCCCTTGAGGCCGCCTATTCCAGGGATAGAACAAGATCATGTTTTTACCTTGAGGGATATCAATGATATGGACCGAATTGATGGCTATATCAGCGCAAATAAACCAAAAAGTGCTGTCGTTATAGGTGGTGGTTTTATCGGTTTAGAAATGGCAGAGGCTTTTGCAAAAAGGAAACTTGATGTGCATTTGGTCGAATTCGCTCCCCATGTCTTGCCTCAAATTGATGAGCCATTGGCTAAGGAATTTCAGAACCGTATTACTCAGCACGGCCTCAATTTATATACCTCTAAGAAAGCTGTTTCTATTGATGCAACTCAGGTTGAGTTGGATGATGGCTCAAAAGTTCCGGCAGATCTTGTTTTGGTAAGCGCGGGTGTGAGGCCAGAGGTTGAGTTGGCTAAAAAAGCAGGCTTGGATATTGGTGTAACAGGCGGTGTGAAAGTGAATGCCAGACTGCAAACCAGCGATTCTGATATTTTTGCTGTAGGTGATGCGGCTGAAACATTGCATCAGTTAACGGGACAGAGAGTCCGTATGGCTTTGGCAGGCCCTGCTAACCGGCAGGGAAGAATTGCAGGGGCCAATGCTGTTGGTTGTCACTTAGCCTATAAAGGCTCATTGGGTACAGCCATCGTTCGGTACGAGGATACGACGGTAGCCATGGTTGGAATAAATTCCCTTCAGGCAGAAAAGTTAGGTTATAGTTTTCATACTTCGACAACGAGGGACTCTTCTCACGCAGGGTATTACCCTGGTGCTGAAATGATGGTGATTCGCTTACTTGTTGAGGATGGCTCGGGGAGAATCATGGGAGCTCAAATCATGGGTGGTGACGGTGTGGATAAACGCGCCGATGTATTGGCTACAGCCATTTATAGTCGTTTAAGCGTATTCGATTTAGAAAACCTCGATCTATCATATGCTCCTCCTTTTGGCTCAGCTCAAGACCCAGTGAATACAGCTGGTTTTGTGGCCTCTCATATTGTGAAAGGTGAAGTGAATACTTACATACCATCGGCGGAGTCTAAATTGGATGAAGCATATGTTATGGATGTACGTGAGCCAGCAGAATTAGAAAAATTTGGTCGCCTAAAAGGTGCGGTTAATATTCCCTTATCGCAGATTCGTCGTTCACTCTCAAAAATTCCCAAAGATAAAGACGTGATCGTCTATTGTCAGAAAGGTTTGCGGGGTTATGTGGCAACAAAAATCTTGCAGGGCCATGGATATGAAAGGGCCAGCAATTTAATGGGTGGTTTTTTAATGGCTATGAGTGTTGGCATGGAAGTGGAAGCTTCTTGAGTGCTTTAGATTCAAACGAGCGAGTGCCTTTGAATCGAGAGGCGCTCGAAATGGCTGCGGAGTGCCTGAAGACCATTGCTCACCCTGTGCGTTTAAGACTGATACAGCTTATGTTGTCAAAGCGCTATACAGTGGGAGAATTAGCTGAACTTTGCGAAACGGCTCCCCATCAAACGAGTGAACACTTGCGTTTGATGGTGCGCTGTGGCTTATTGAGCAGTCTGCGTGAAGGCAGAAATGTTTTTTACTCCGTTGCTGAACCACATCTAGAGCATATTATTTCATGTATCGAAGAGCGTTTTCAAAAAAAAGAATAGCTTAGTTAAAGATAATAATGCTGACGACTGAGTCTCTTTTTCAGTCGTCAGTTTAATGATGCCCTCCAATTGCCACACAGGGGATGGCATTACACTCCCGCTCTTTAACGCGGTAAGCTGAAGCTTTTATGAGTAAAGAATATACAGAAGAGTTATTGCTGAATTTTGGCGAAGGTGGCAAGGAATTGATTCCCGTGGTCACTCAGGATGCTAAGACGAAAGACGTACTGATTCTGGCTTTTGCCAATGAAGAAGCTTTTAACGAAACTCGTAAAAGTGGTTACGCGACCTATTATTCACGCAGTCGTGATGAATTATGGAAAAAAGGCATGACATCGGGTGATATGCTTCGTGTTGAAGAAATTCGCATTAACTGTGAACAGAACTCCTTGGTTTACTTGGTGACTCCCATGGGAAAAGGTGCTTGTCATGCGAAAAAAGAAGATAAATCTCCCTATTCTTCCTGTTATTACCGTCGCATTACTGATGACAATAAACTAGAAATAATCGAGAAATAATACTTATATCAGGTTCTTTAAAGAAAGCAAAAACTCATGTCTGAAGAAATGAAACTTCGTATCGGTATGCCTGCGGGCTCTTTGGCTAATGCCTCCCGTGGTGGTAATCTAATCACTTTGCTAGAAAGTGCGGGTTTTAAAACCTCTGGTTATGAATCTGGAGGCCCCAGTTCTTTCAAAGAAATGAATCATCTCTATGGTTGGGATGGACGCCCTCAAGAATTTGGCTCTCAATTGGGTGTCAATGAACTAGACGTTGCCATTGCAGGGGATGATTGGATTAAAGAACGATTATTAGAACTTGAGATTGAGTATGATACTCCCGTTAAGCTGGAAAAAATCCTTTCGCTCAAAAGGGGTGGGGTGCGTATTGTGGGGATTGCAAACCCTGGGGATGAAAATTTGACCACGAAAGACCTACTTCGCTCTCTATGCAAAGAAAAGAAAGTGATCACTGTCGTATCGGAAATGCCTTATTTGGCTTTAAACTGGATTCAAGAGAATCTCAAAGAAATTGGTGTTTTCGAGCAGTTTTCTAATTATTCCGTGCAAAAGTACAAAAGCCCAGCTAAAATCGATAAAGGTATCGTGATTTATGAAACATGGGGAAAAACAGAAGCAAAAGTCAAGAATGAAGGTGCTGATTTTGGCTTAGAAATCACTCAAAGTGGCAGTGCCATTCGTAATTATGGTTTGCAGATTATCGATACCATAATGAATTCAGAAACAGGCATCTGGATTAACCCAAATATCCGCGAAAATGAAGAGAAATGTGAACTCTTAAAAATGTTCTTGTTGAACCTCTATGGTTCCATTAATGCTGAAAATAAAGTCTTGGTCGTATTTAATGTCCTGAATCAAAAGTCTGCAGAAATAGAAGAGTACCTCAAAGAGAATAGCCTTTTTGCCGATGAGCCGACCATGAACCTCGGTAAAGAATATAGTGAATATAGCATTCAAATCGACACTGCCGGGGCTAAAACTCCGCTGGCCAAGGTGCGTTTTGAATTAGCTAAACTGGGCGCTTGTAGTATTGATACCATACCAATTAATTCTTCAATCCCTAATATTGATGTTCTGGATTTATAGGCAACAAGCCTATTGATTTCAAAAAGACTCATTTGAGACTTTTAGTCACCCTTAAGAAAGCCCATGCTTAGCATGGGTTGATAGTCTCGATCCTTTAAATAAAGCTTGTATTGAGCCCGGGGGGGAGTAAAATTCCCGTCCTTGCTGCAATAAAAAGCCTGCGAGACTTTCAATATCTAAGAAGGAGTAGATTAAGGTGCCTGGACCTCTTACTGCTATGGTGACGACAGTAATTCAGATGCCCATGAAGAGAAGTCCTTTGACGTGCAGGCATCAAGGCTGATGGCTGTTATGATTAAATTGACCATTCAGGTCTCTATTATATTAAGTCTGTGTCTCTCTATTGGCAATTCCTCAGGTCATCATATTGAAGATGCGAAAAGAGTCCTAGTGATTAACTCTTACCACAAGGGCTATCTGTGGAGTGATGAAATTATTTTAGGGATAGAAGAAGTTCTCGGTCCAGAAGAAGTACAAATCCACGTTGTATACTTGGATACGAAACGAGAATTTGACCCTTCCTGGCTTGAACTAAAAAAAGAACTGATCAAAGAGAAGCAACTTCATAATGATTTTGATATCGTGATGACTTGCGATGATAACGCCTTCGATTTTGCACTCAATCATCGATCAGAATTATTTCCTTCATTAGCAATTGTTTTTTGTGGAGTCAACTACGTCAATCAAACTAGACTTGATCAATACTCCAATGTGACTGGAGTGAATGAACACGCTCCTATTCAGCGTAACTTGAAGCTCATAGAGAGTTTGCACCCGGATGTCAATAAGGTAATTATCCTCACTGATAACCTTACGACGGGTAAAAAAGTTCAGGAGCAAGTTCATCAGTTGATCAAGGAAAGAAGTGAGGGGGACGTAACTCTGGAGCTTCTCTATGATATATCTTTCCGTGAATTAGAAAATAAACTAAAATATATACCTAATGATACTATTGTTCTATATTCTTTCTTTTTTGCTGATAAGAATCAACTGCGTATTGATTATAAAATTGCAGCTCAATCGATTAGTAAAGCCTGTTCTGTGCCTTTATATGGTAACTGGAAGTTTGGCTTTGGTTATGGAATGGTTGGCGGCTATTTGGTGAATGGTCATGCTCAAGGTCGGACAGCTGCTCAGCAATGTCTGCAGATTTTAGCTGGAGCATCTGTAGCTGATGTGCCGGTCGAGTACCATACACCTGCTGACCTTTACTTTGACTGCAATGCGCTGAAGAAGCATAATCTGAAAATCTCAGAACTTCCAGAGGGTGCAATTCTTGTAAATAAACCGGTCTCTTTTTATCAAACATACAAAAAAGAACTTATTGTTATTATTTGTGGATTTGCTCTGTTGTTTTTATCTGTCTGCGCTTTGGGCTATGGCCTCTACCGAGCAAAGGTGATTCATGATATTTTAGAGCGGAGTGAGCGCGATACGATTGCACGGGAAAATGATTTGCGCATTATAATGAACTCCTTGGGGGAAGGTGTTATTTCCATCAACAATGATGGCTGCGTGGGCGCCATGAACCCTCGAGCAGAAGAATTAACAGGCTGGCTAGCTTCTCAGGCTATAGGTAAATTAATTGATACGATATATGTTAAAAGGAGTATTGAGACCGAAGAGATTGTACCTACTCATATTGAAGCTTTAAAGCTTATCTGTGAAGAGGGGAGTCAAACAAAAATATGTCAATTATACTCCAGAAAAAGTGAAGTTTACTTTATTGTGGACTCTGTCGCACCTGTTGTAAACACCATAGGGCAAACTGTTGGAGTGGTTCTGGTTATTAATGATTGCACAAACGAGTATACTCTTGAACAAAAAACTGTTCAAGCTCAAGCGAATGCCTTAATTGCAGCTGAGGCTAGCCGTGCTAAGAGTGAGTTTCTTGCTAATATGAGCCACGAGATTCGCACCCCAATGAATGGGGTTATGAGTATGGCCGATATCCTTTTAGACTCAGAGCTTAATCAGGAACAAAAAGAATGTGCTGATGTGATACGAGCCAGTGCCAATAACCTCCTAACAATTATTAATGATATTCTCGATTTCTCTAAAATTGAAGCGGGTAAACTTGATATTGAAAATATAGATTTCGATTTAGATGATGCCGTTGGGAGTGTGGTGGATATGTTCCGAGTTCAGACTCAAGAAAAGGGTTTGGAGTTGATGCAGCTTATTGAGAATGAAGTCCCCTCCTTGCTGATAGGCGATCCCGGCCGTTTGCGCCAGGTTATTACGAACCTCATAGGTAATGCTTTTAAATTTACTGAAAAAGGGGAGATATTTCTTAAGGTGGAGTGTATAGATGAGCATGCGAGTCATGTTGAATTGCGATTTTCGGTAAGAGATAGTGGTATTGGGATTCCAGAAGAATTAAGGTATCGGCTCTTTAAGAAGTTTTCCCAAGTCGATTCTTCTACAACCAGAAAATATGGTGGAACAGGTTTGGGCTTAGCTATCTCCAGTAAATTAGCTGAACTTATGGGGGGGGAAATTGGTGTAGATAGTGAAGAGGGCGTTGGCTCTACATTTTGGTTTACAGTCAAACTTAAGAAACAAAAGTCTTCTGCTAACTTGGCTAGTTCATCTCTTGGGTCCTTAAAAGATATCAAGGTGATGGTTATCGATGATAGTGTCTATAACTTGAATGTGGTCTGCGAAATGTTGGATAGTACAGGTTGTAATGTGGAAGCTTGCTCTTGTCCCGTGAGTGCTTATGAAATGATTATTGAGGCGAGTGAAAAGAATGAGCCATATGACATTATTCTTGTAGATAAACTCATGCCTGATATGGATGGAGATGTTTTGGGTAATAAGATAAAAATCCACCCCAAACTCAAAGAAACTAAGCTGATCATGATGACCGCCGCTGGTATAAGAGGTGATGCCGCAAAAATGAAAAAAATTGGTTTTTCGGCCTATTTAACCAAGCCCCTTTCTCGTAAAAGCTTACTTAAAAGTTTTCAAATGGTATTGGGGAATATCGACGATCATATTTCAAAGTCGAGTATCCTAACAGATCATATTCTAGCACAAAACTCCATGAACCCACTTAATATTTTAGTGGTGGAAGATAATAAATTAAATCAGGTTGTGGTGTGTAAGCTTCTGGATAAGCTTGGTGCTAAACATAGTGTTGCCGATAATGGCAAGCTCGCATTGGATATATTGAAGAAAGAGAAATTTGATATGATTTTTATGGATTGCCAAATGCCAGTGATGGATGGTTTTACTACAACACGAAAAATTAGAGAAGAAGGTTCGCCAGTTTTGCAAAGGGATATTCCTATTGTCGCTTTAACAGCCAATGCCTTAAAAAGGGATGAGGAAAAATGTTATGCAGCAGGAATGAATGATTTTATCACTAAACCTATTGTAAGAGAAGAATTACGGCAAGTGATCTGCCGTGTCAGCGAAAGTAAGGCTTAGTTTCTTAATCTATATTATGTTTGAAAAACAGATTGTTATGACTCAATATCTTCGATGATGTTTCTCATCAAAGGGTGAATGAGTTTATCCTGTTAAGTCGTGCGTGAGGCTTTGAAATTCATCCAGATCATCCTATCAAAAAATTTCTTTAACTGCCGGATTTAGGCTTAATCCTGGAAATACGAAGTTGATTCTTTATCTATTTGAAAAAAGTTGTTTGCTTTTATTCCTTTATTAATTCACCCCAACCTTTCTCAAGATGATCCACTCGAATCTTACCTCTGGATATGAACTCTTCTTTTCTGGCATCTGATTGATGGACATGGTCTTGAAATGCCTTGATGACTACAGGAATCAAGACGTCGTTGCGTATGGAATAACTACGATGTGGACTTTTAGGGGTATTCACACAGAGAGGCAAAATCTCAGCTAAATCTTGAGCGATGAAACCTTTGGCTTGTTGGTTGCTCTGGCGATAACGATAGGTTTTGGGCTGAGTTTTCATGATCTCATTTAAACCAACATCCAAATCCTCAATTTCGCTTTTATGCCTTTCATCCGAAAGTAACTCGATGGTTTGGTACACCACATCAAGAAAGGCGCGGCTATCTGAGCCTATATTATAAAGACTATTGGCGGATGGCAGGATATTTCCTCCTGAGAAAATATTGTCACTGACGAAAGTGTTGCCCATGACTGTGAGTGTTGCATCGGGAGTGCTTGTTCCAAAACCAACATAATTCGTGCTGCCCTGCACAAAAAAGGCATAAGGTTGGGTGTCCGACTCCACCCGGAAATCGACGCTGGCTCCTTCTTCATTCATCACCATATCGCCTTCCATATTGACATTTCCAACAGAACTAATGAGTGAGCCTGTGATTAACATATTTCCACCCACTTCTAGAGTATAAGTTGGATTTGTGACGTTAATGCCTATGGCCGGAGTGTTCATATGACCATAGATTAAATTGCCGATATTGAGGTAATAGCTACTTGTTGCGTTCAAGGTGTCACAGTCATCACCAATAATAATATTATGAGATCCGGATGTTAGCGTATCACCAGCCTGATAGCCTAGAAAGACGTTGTTGGCTCCTGTCGTAATGGCGTAACCTGCTCGGTAACCAAAAGCAGTGTTTTGAGAATGGGATGACCCACTCGCCCCATAGAGAGCTTCTGTGCCATAGGCCACATTGTTATTGCCGGTTTGGTTATGGAATAGGGCATTGCCACCGACAGCTGTATTTTGGTTGCCGCTTGTGTTGTGATAAGCGACTCGTGTGCCTATAGCTGTGTTATGGTCACCCGTACTATTGTAAAGAGCATAAGAACCCATGGCTGAATTAAAACTTCCCGTTTGATTTTTAGCCAAGGCCATATAGCCAAAGGTCGTGTTATTGTCGCCGGTTGTAATATTTGCCCCTGCAGCGTAGCCAATAGCTGTATTTTGCTCACCTCCTGCTAAATTAGCATAAAGGGCTTTGGCTCCCACGGCGACCAAACCTTTGTTGGTGGTGGCACTGTATAAGGCTTGGGAGCCCATGGCTACATTATAGGACCCTGTCGTTAGGTTATAGCCAGACATGTCACCGCCTAAGGTGTTATTTGCCCCTGTGGTGATATTATAGCCAGAACGGTAGCCTAGGCCTGTGTTGCTGTGGTGAGAAGAGCCAGGGTTTCCTTGCAAGGCTTGAACGCCCACGGCTGTGTTGTTATAACCGCTTTCATTATAAAGAAGAGCCTTGTAGCCAAGCGCTGTGTTGTCATAACCTGTTGTGTTGTACCTGGCAGCTTCAGCGCCAAGAGCTGTGTTTCGATCCCCCGTTGTTGTTTTCTCCAAGGCATAAACACCGATGGCTGTATTGTGACTACCGGTGCTATTATATGCTAAGGCGGCATAGCCTAAGGCTGAGTTATCGTCACCCGTCGTAATATTGGTGCCAGCACAATAACCATAAGCCGTGTTTCTTAAACCAGTGCCCTGGTTGCTGTATAGAGCTTTGTAGCCTACAGCGGTTAAGCCCTCTGCGCTGCCACCCTTAAGAGAATACAAACTCTGGTACCCTACAGCTGTGTTGTAGTCATTGGTCGAGTAATTATAGAGAGCTTGATAACCATAACCTGTATTATAACTCCCGCCGCTATAGTTGCTGTTGCCTGCAGCACCCACTCCCACCATTTGATTTGTGTCCTCATAATCTTTAGCATTCAGGTCAACGGAATCAAATGACATATGTGTATCCAGTGAGATTCTTTTTGCGCCAGAAGTGTAAAATTCTAAATTCCCTGAAGTGCTACCAAAATAAAGTCCCACGTCAGTATCATTTTTAAAGGCTATGCCTGGAGCGCTAGCTGTGCCATGAGGCACAATGAGGTTAGATGTGGCTGTAATGGTTGCGGCGTCAATGTTGCCGCTAGCCAAAATATTGCCTTCGACACCAAGTTTTTGAGTTGGACTAAGAGTTCCAATGCCAATACGGTCATTAGCAGCATCGGTATAAAAAAGCTGTGTGTTACTGGCGCTTTCGATACGAAGATTGTACTCTCCCCCACCTTCGTTGATGACCATTGTAGCATCGAAATTTGAGCTGGTAGATAAAGAGCTGGCACTAGAGACTAATAAATTGACTGTGTGTAGGTTGCCTGTTAGCAATATATTCCCGGCAACGTATAAATTAGCCGAGGGGCTAGTGCTGCCAATGCCAACGCCGGAATCTGTAACGCTTAGTTCCCTAACGCCATCGGCTCCAACATCCAAGTGAATGGATGAACTGCTGTGTTTTATGGCACCCTCAAGGGGGAAGGGGACTATGAGGAAGCAGAACGTGAGGAGAGAGAATAAGGACTTCATCTTTCTCTCCTTAAAATAGCCAGTTTTCGTTTCTTAGTTTTTATGATCTCCTTTAATGCATCTTCTTTCGCTGAATATTCTTGTTTTTGAGTCGCAAGAAAGACTTTGGCGCGACAACGGAAATCTTCTTTCACATTCTCAATCCTCTTGAGCCCCTCTTCCCATTCAATCTTTTGAGCCTTATTTTGATCTTGTATGGCTTGAACCATTAAGGTAATGAGGTGATCATAATTCAGGGAATGAGTTTCGGCTTTGTCGCTGGCGACTCGAACGACTTCGGGTAGGATATCTATAACTTCCTGAGCTATCAAGCCATAAGATTTTCTGGGTTCACTATGAAGTCGGTAAGAAACTGGTCTTAGTTTCATGACTTCATCTTTACCAACATGCAACTTCCCAATATTCTCTTTATGCCGTCTATCGGAGACTGTAAGATACATCTGAGAATAGACATTTAAAAAGTACTTACTCGTACTGCCCAAATCATGAGTCATATGTCTATTGGGCATTAAATTGCCAGAAAGGTACAGTGAGTCTTTAAAGCTTACATTGCCAGCCACATCCAATGCAGCCATGGGCGTACTTGTGCCAACGCCCACATTATCTGAACTTCCTTTAATATAAAAGGCATGAGTGTTCGTATCGCCTTCGACGCGAAAATCAGCTGATGCACTCAAGTCGTTTAAGGTAACATTGCTGTTAAATGTCAAAGAGCTGCCACTAATGTAGAGGTTTCCGCTAATGGCCAAATCACCTTGGACCGCCAGAGCAGAAGAAAATGTTGTGGTGCCAATGCTGACTTTATTATTTGTAGTATCGGCGTGAATAACTCCTCCAAAATTCACATAGTACCCACTTGCTGGGCTAAGTGCAGCCTGATCCACCCCAAATAGAGAATTGTACTGTCCATCACTAATGGCATCTCCAGCCCGGTATCCCAAAGCAATATTATAATCCCCTGTATCTAAGCTTATTCCAGTTTGTGTACCTATGCATAAGTTTTTATTGGCATAATTTGTACTGACAACACCTTTAAGAGCCTCAAAACCAATGCCTGTGCTGTGACCGTTATTATACAATACCGATTTATGATAAGCAGATCGACTTCCTATAGCGACCATATATGCAGGATTGTTTGTATCTGTATGTCTGGCAGAGTCTGAACCTACAAATACAGAACTTCCCCCTGTAGTGCTTGCTCCTAAAACATTGGCGCCAAAAATACTATTTGATGTTGCTCCTCCTGCTTGCCAAGCAGAGCCGAATCCTATAGTTGTCATAGCAGCGTTATTGTTGTTGTAATCAGCCAAATACCCAATGGCAGTATTTTCAGCATCGCCAGAACTTTGGCTATATAAGGCTCCATAGCCAATGGATGTAACGTCACTTTTTCCACTATTATTATACTGAGATTCTGAGCCTATGGCGACAACTCTTTGGTAAGTGCTACCTATTGTATAACCGGCATTCGCACCTATTAGGGTAGAAAGATTTCCTCCACTTGTATAACCTGCAGCATAGCCTATTGCAGTCGATGACAAACTGGAACTTACTAAAGAAGTGCCTCTGCCAGCAAGAGAGCCAATATGAGTGGCAGCTGAGAGATCTTTGACATTATACCCTGTTTCATAGCCAGCTGCAACCATATTGCCATCTATTCTGTTATAAGCTGCATGAGAACCGAGGGCTGCAATTTGAGTGTCTATATCTGAGTAACCAGAATATGAGCCTGCTACGCTACTGTTGGCTCCATGACCACTCGTCTTTGCTTGAGCCGCATAACCAAATGCCGTTTGACCGTCTCCTGTTGAATTTGTGTTGTTTCCCGACACGTAATAGCCCACAAGTGTTCTGTATTCTGCATTTACTACTGATCCAGTATATGCACCTACGCCTACATTTCTACCAAGGGTGCTTTGAGAGGCAAAGACATGTGCGCCAATAGCTACCGTGTCATCAGCCGTTGATTGCTTATGTAGGGCCCAATAACCCAAAGCTGTATTTCTTAAACCTGTAGCATCAAGGTTGTTATTCCCTGCCACACTTGCCCCAATAAAAGTTGCTTGCTCATCATCTGTCCATCTGTCAGTTCTCAGATCGGTATTTTCAAGAAAGAGATTTCCTGAACTTAGATTAAAAAGAGCAGTGCCATTGGGGGCAAAATAAATATTCCCTGAATTTAAGTAAAAACTATACCCCGGTACTGGGTTATAATCTATGGGATGTTTACTTGCTGTTCCATCAAGGATAAGAAGCTGGGAGGTGGGGGCAAGGTATGTAGCAACGACATTTCCACTTGCAACAGCATTGCCCACAACATGCAAGGCTTGGGAAGGGGAGCTGGTTCCTATGCCCACAGAATCTGCACTACCGTCTATATAGAGAAGATTAGGGTCCGTATCTCCTTCAATCCGGTAATCAGTTGCAGCTCCTGCATCATTAAAACTAATGGCTGCATCCATATTCATGGCGGCATTTATATTTGCTGAGCCGGTCACATAAGCGTCTAGTGCACTAATGCTTCCTGTTGCATAGACATTCCCGTTAACTGATAAATTCGCCGAAGGTGAAGTGGTGGCGATTCCCGTTTGATTTGAAACACTCATCTCAATTCCCTGGTCTCCCATGGCATTGAGTATCAACGTTCCTGTACGGGAACGTAAAGCAGAGTCAGCATGTGTAGCAAACATTAAAAGTAGGCCGTATACTAATATAGAGGGTCGACTAAGTTTCATCTTGTCTCCCATGCTGCCTTTCTTGCCGCTCAATCTCCTGTAATTGTTTATTAAGTCTCATTATTTTGAGTTCATGAGACTTTTTGTATTGCAAAATGTCCTTGTGGAGTTTGAGATTCAATTTCTTAAGTGCGGTAGATTGCCTTGTTTCTAGTTCGCTTATTAAACTTTGTCCCTTCTGCTCAAGTTCTTGAAGGGCGTTGACGAGTAGTGGTACGAATTGTTGATAATTCACAGCCAAGCCTTTTTCTTCTCGCCCTTTTACCATCTCTGGCATCACTTCACGAACCTCTTGGGCTATGACCCCCATATGACGCTCGTCCTGATTTTTAAAGTTATAACTGACGGGTCGAATAGCCAACATTTCATCTAAGCCCTGGGAGAGAGGTTTGATATGATTTTTGCTTCGTCTGTCAGATATAATATTAATATGGTTTGTGTAGATATCTCTCCAGGCGCTGGATGGATCGCCCACGTTATAGATCGCATTAGCGGAAGGTATGATGTTGCCTGTGACCACAAAACCATTACTGATATGCACGTTGCCAACAATATGCAAATTGGCTGATGGGGAGTTCGTGCCTATGCCAATATTTCCTGATGCAGGGTGAACGTAAAAGCGATTTTCGTTAATATCTGATTCAATTCTGAAATTTGAATCGGCTCCGGATTCATTGACAACGACACCACCTTCCAGGGAAAATCCATTACCCAAGCTGACAATATTCCCACTGACGCTTACATTCCCAGCCACGTGGAGAGTTTCAGTAGGACTGCTCACTCCAATACCCAATTTGGAGCTTGATCGATCACCGTATATAAGATCCTGGATATTGATGATATTACTTTGATCCCCAGAGACCGTATCGATAGCGACTCCTATGATGATATTATAAGAACCTGTTAGTGCTGAACTGCCAGTATTTCTTCCTATCATAGTGTTATTCTTGCCAGAAGTGATCTCATTTCCAGCTCCATAACCAGCAAGAGTGTTGTTGGAACCTGTTGTTATTTTATCGGCTGCGGTATAGCCTGATACTGTATTTCTGCTGCCGGTTGTGAGTTTTGCTAAACTGGCACTGCCGGCAGTCACATTGGCATAGCCTGTAGTTAAAGTATTGATAACATCTCTGCCTAGTCCCGTATTGAAATAACCAGAAGTCGCCATGTCCATACTCTCAGCGCCCATAATAACATTCTCATACCCTCCAACCAGATTCTTAATTATATTGTATCCACAAGCTGTGTTGTCGTAGCCAGTCGTTATGTCTTCCCCTGCTGTATAACCAACCATTGTATTGCGAAATCCAGTCGTTAGTTTTGTTAAAGCATTATGGCCAACAGCAACCGTTTTGTTGACTGAGGTTGGACTGTCAAAAGCACTTGTGCCAATCGCGACATTTAAAGAGCCGGTTTGGAGCAATTTTCCACAATCTTTTCCGATAAAAACGTTGTTCGTTCCTGTGGTAACATCTTGTCCTGAATTCACACCAATGGCGGTATTATAAGAATAGCTTGCTACCCCAGATGATGGTCCTATTAGTGCTGAGTAGCCTGCTGCTGTATTATAGTTGCCTGAGGATTGATATTCGCATGATTGATGACCTATGGCTAAGTTGTATTGCCCTGTTGCTAGCTTTAAAGTATCTCTTCCAAAGGCACTATTCCCTTCTGAAATACCGTTACGAAAGGCTTTGTAACCAAAAGCAGTATTATTATTCCCCGAAATTAATAACAGGCCAGCTTCTGCTCCGTAGCTCGTATTATTGTTTCCTGAAGTTAGGACCTCCGCAGCTTCAAACCCAGCGGCAGTATTGCGCTGACCTGTTGTGAGGGCATAAAGAGCAAATTTTCCCAAAGCTGTGGTTCCATCTGCAGAGCCATTATCTAAAGAGTACAAAGCACGGTACCCACTAGCCGTTATTTTATTGTCTGTGCTCAAGTTAAACCCGCATTGGTAGCCTAGAGCTGTAACAGCAGAGCCAGCTAAAGTATCGGCACCAACAACATCCTTGCCTATAAGTGTATTGTCGTCCCGGCGTGCCCAACGGTCTGTTTTTAGGTCAGCGTTCAGTAAAGTAAAATTTCCACTACTTAGGCTAACAACATGCTGACCATCAACCGCGATATCTAAATTCCCACTGGAACCCTGAAAAAATCCTGTATCTGTGGCATTGATAAATGCCAATGCTGGAGAGGCCGCGCTACCATCAGGGAGGAGAATTTGACTCGTCGCTCGTATTGTTGGGGCACTTAAAGTTCCGCTAATTAATATATTTCCTGTGACATCAAGAGTTTCACTTGGACTTGAATTGGCTATGCCTACTCTATCAACACTAGCATCGGCAAATATGAGATGGGTTTCGTTATCCCCTTCTACGCGAAAATCGGCATCATTGCCCGACTCATTCACAACAACGTTGCCGGCTATGGTCATTGTCCCCGAAAAATAACTGGAACCAGTTAGAGTGAGAGTCGTGCCTTCAATGGTCGTTGAAGTGCTCATATTCCCAGAAACATGAAGTTTTTGTGTAGGGCTGCTAATGCCCACCCCTAAACCCACACTTGTCAGGGTTAATTCATTAGTTTCATCACCATCGGCATCGACTCCCAAGGTCGAATTGCGGGTTTTGATATCGGCGTTTATGTTCGTAAAAAAGGCAAGATGGACAAAGACTAGCAGCCAGAGTTTGGCTAAAAGGGTTAGTTTGAACCATCTGATTTGTTG
>JADGBV010000289.1 GCA_015231345.1 Planctomycetota bacterium | reverse complement strand
GAAAGACCTTGCTCGAAAAGACCAAGGACCCTAATGCTGAAGAGGCTTGGGAGGATTTTGTTTCTTACTACCACGAGTTCATGATTATGGTGTTGCGCAAGAGCACCATACCAGAGAAAGATCAAGACGATTTGGTGCAGCAGATTCTTTTGCGTCTTTGGAAAGCCATGCCGGATTTTGAATTTGATCGCAATAAAGGGAGATTTCGCACGTGGTTATCCTTTATCATTCGTAATGTGATTATTGATTACGTTCGAAAAAAGAAGAATGATAAAATTTCATTTGTCGATATGTCAGTCTTACCTGAGAAGGAGCAAGATTTTTCCGAGATTGATAAGAAAATAGAAATGGAATGGCAGGCTCATATCGGGAAGCTGGCAATGGAAACCATTGAAAAAACCTTTTCAGATCGAGCTGTAAAAGCCTTTAAAATGAGCCTCAATGGGAGTCCTATCGAGGAAATCAGAGAATTTCTTCAGGTGAAAGAGAATTCGGCTTACAGAATGGTTAAGCGTGTGAAAAACTCTTTCTTTAAAGAAATTGATACTTTAAGATCAAACCTGGAATTATAAAAAAAGTGATATATGTTTTACAATAAGGCATATGTCTAAGGATAATAAAGAAAGGATGAATCAGGATTCTAGTGGACAAGATGCTGAGGATAATTTTCAAGTCTCAGATACTCTTTTTGCCTCCTGTTATCAAATGGGAGAAGAGTCTCGTGAAGAAGATGAATCTATTCTAGCTGAAATCGCATCCATCAAAGAGCGTTACGACTTCGTCTCCACCATTGGCGAGGGAGCGATGAAAAGCGTACACCGAGTTTTTGATCGCAAGTTAGATATAGAGCTTGCACTCGCAAAACCTAAAGATGCTATGTCAGAAGCTTCTTATGAATTGTTTCTTCAAGAAGCTCGTCTGACTGCTTCACTAGATCATATCAACATCATATCCATACATGATATCGGCATTATTGACGACAGACCATACTTTACAATGGACCTGAAGCCGGGGATGAGTCTGAAGGACTTTTTAATGGAGAATCGAAGTGATGTCTTGTCGCAAGAGCGTTTAGAGATGATTCTTTCCATTTTTAAGAAAATATGCAATGCTCTCTCATATGCTCATGCTAGAAATGTTGCCCATCTTGACTTAAAGCCGGACAATATTCAAATTGGTGAATTTGGGGAGGTTCTGGTTTGTGATTGGGGGGTGGCTAAGGTTTGTGGGTGCGATGAGGCTATGGACCGTGATTTGGTTTATAATCATGATTTTTTAGTGGAAGTGACTCACCATGGTAAGATACGTGGAACTCCAGGTTATATGGCTCCAGAACAAGCTGAGGGTAAGGAATTAACGCCTCAAAGTGATGTTTACGGCCTCGGCTGTCTGCTGTATGAGATGATTTGTGGTAATGAACCCTTTGCTGGAGATTCTGAGAGTAAGATGGCTCAGGTGAAAAGGGGATCTTTTTATTCTCCTTTGGACAGGTTTCCTCTGTTGAAGTGCCCGCCTGCACTCAATGCTGTTATTAAGAAGGCCATGAGTTATTCGCAGGAAGATCGATATTTATCAGCAAAGGATCTCGGCCAGGATATTGAACGTCTTCTTGCACATCAAATTACCCAAGCCGAAGACTTTAGTTTAATGCGACAGTGTCAGCTTTTGTATAGAAGAAACCCTGGGGCTACCAAGGCTCTAATGGCTGCGTGTATTTTGATAGTGGTTCTTACGGTGGTTTTTATTGTACGACTCAATGAAGAGGTGGCAACAACATTTAAGATGCATGAAGATACTGTTGAGGCCTATGCTTTGCTTGAATCTCAAAAGGAGCAGAGTGACATGTATCTCGAAGAAATGGAAAGGCATGCTCTCCAGAAGGTTTACTCACTCAATAAAGATGGCGATTTCGAAGAAGCTCTAAGCTTATGTGATGAGGTCCTAGCAATCTACCCTCAGGCAAGATACGTCATATGGCAAAAAAGTGTCAACCTTTTCTCAATGCATCAATTTAGTCGATTTCTTGATATGGCCAAGTCCAAGCCTGAATTCTTTGGTGAAAATAGCGAGGGCCTCGACCAATTACAAAAGATATCTGAAACATATGCTCCTCATATGGGAGATGAGCCCCGATTATCTTTTGAAAAGTCTCTACGTGTTTTTGAGTTGATTTCTTCCTCAGCCGCTGCAGCTAATTATTATCGCTATGAGGCTAAATGGGGGCGATCCTATGATGAACTCCTAAAACTCGCTATTTTATTTCTTGCTAAAATTAACGAGCAATGGAATAAAGATTATGAATACAGCAGTGGTTTGGGTCGGAGGAGTTTAATATTACGTGGGGCTGGACTTAAGGTACTAACTTACGATAAAACTCCTGTTTTATCAAGAATACGACTTCATAGCCTGAATATACAGGCGACTGGAATCTCCAACCCTAAGGAACTTAAAGGGCTCTATGTAGATAATCTTAATATATCGAATACGGGACTATCCTCCTTGCCATTTGGGTTTAAACTCAAAACTCTCAAGACCTTGATGGTCAGCAAAGATCAGTTGAATCATAAGTACCTGGAAAAAATACGTCAAATGGTACGGGTGACCGAGTTGTGAAGTAGCTTTGTGGTGAGTGATGCCTTATGCCTAAATAAGTTACTCTTAGTCGGCGCAAGGCCACTTATTATCCTCCAGCTTTCTTTTTCTTTTGGCTTTCCTTTAAGGCTTTCCTATCGGCAATCTTTTTTGCTTTTCTGGCCAAGTTCTTTAGGTCTTTGACCTTATAATCTGCAGGGCGAAGAGCCACTTTATCTTCTATGACCTTAAGTAACTGCTCGTAAGGCGCTTGATACTTTTCTGTTAGGGTGCTGATCTGCACCCTTTCAAAGGGTTTGCTAGCATCATAGAAAACGGGGTCGCCATCATACTTATTTCTAATCATCATATAGTTTTTGCTTCGTGCCAAAACTTGTGTGCCGTACCAAATGAAGATATGGGGTTTATATCGACCATCTTTGCCTGTTAGCGAAGGATAAAGGCTGACTCCGTCCATGAGAGGCTGACTCTCTTTGGAGGCTTTGCTATAATCACATAAGGTTGGGAATATATCTGATAGTTCTACAAGTTCATCGCTAACAATACCCTTGTTGACCCATTTTGGAGAATTGATGATTAAAGGTACACGTGTTCCGGCATCTTTCATGCTTCCTTTGCCTCCAGATACTTGTATACCATTCCAGTTTGTCTTAACGGGTTGGTCAGTGCCATTATCTCCAGTGAATATTATGATGGTATTGTCACGGAGGTTCAGGTCCTCCAATTTTTTTACGATTTTGCCAATGCATGTGTCGACGTATTCCACCATGGACTGGAAGTATTTCGCATCACCTTTATAAGTTTCGGACCCCTGATTTGAAGGATCGTAATCTTCATGATCGATAGATGGCACGAAGGGACAGTGGGTTAGCAACATGGGGTAGTAAGCGAGAAAGGGCTCATTTTGGTGTTTTTCAATAAAATCCGTAATAAAATCGGTGCAAATGTCGGGTCCATATTCTCCGTTATTATAATCGATGGGCTTTCCATTAATTTCAAAGTGGGGGTTGGGAAAGCGAGAGTCGTGTTTTGTTTCACCTTTTGTTCTTTTGCGTACGTGATTCCACAAACACGATTTCTCAAAACCAAAATGTTGGGCAGAGTCGGGTTCCCTGCCAAGTTGCCACTTGCCAGCTACGGCAGTCCGGTAACCATTTTCTTTCATGGTATGGGCAAAGGTTTTCTGCTCACGGTCCAATACGCCAAAGCTACGATAGTTACGCACATTGTATTGCCCCGTCATGATTTTGACTCGCGAAGGAGTGCAGAGAGGATTGGCGAAGCAGTTGGTAAAGCGTGCTCCACTTGCAGCTAGGGAGTCCAATACAGGCGTTTTGTAATCTTCGGAACCATTGGCGCCTATGCACTCGTAGCCATGGTCGTCAGCCATGATGAGGATGATATTTGGTTTGGAGTTGGCCTCGAGGGGCAGGAATAAGGAGCACATGCTCAATAGGGGTAAAATGAATTTAGTTAGCATAGTTGTCCTCATAAAAGTGAGTTAAAAATGGATTCAGCTCAAGTGCATACTTATACTTAATAGAAACGATTTCTGGACAACCATTTGAAGAGCAAGTTAATGATATTTTATCATGAGAGAAGATGTGTTGGCGTAAGTGACTGATATTTATTGGTTTAGGGGCGCTGCTGCAGCGTTTCTGTCATTGATTTTTTCTGTTTTTTTCGATTATGATCAGACCATAATAGTATTTTTCCGATAAGCAAAAATCAAAAATGATACAAATGTCTGGTTGTCTATGTGATTTTTATAAGATAATTTCTATTTTTCCTATAATTCCCTATTGACGACAAGACAATTGTATCAGAATAAGGTCAGTTTATAATATTTTAGTGCCAAAATTGTACCGAAGTCTACTAATCCTATTATGTTTTTCTCACTTTGAACATGAAGCTGTTCAAGGTACAAGTCCTCATTGCGAAAATAGAAATCAAATTAAAGAAGCAACGAGTCAAAAGTCAATGGATGAAGTGAATGGAAAATTACCTAAAACAGCCCTGTCTGCAAAAAAACTGATGAATCGCTCAAGGTTCCAAAAGCACCTAGAGTTGTTGCAACCAAGAAATGGTGATATTTATATAGATTCCAGGGGGAGTGTGTATCGTTCTGTGGATTCAGTCTGGGTGCTCAATCAATAATGGCATATGGCAGAATTTAACAACACTCAAAAGACAATTCTGTGGGCAATGGATATTTGCTTGAGGGAAATTGTTCGTTTGCTTGTTAAATATCGCATTCCTGCTTCAACAATTTACCGAATCATGCGGCATCATTATATAAATGAGGCCAAGAGTGTATTTGAAAAAGATGGTGTAGCCCCTAATCATTCAAAAATATCTCAGGTGACGGGTTTAGCGCGAAGGGACGTCGCTAAATATGAGGCAGAGGGCTATCCAGTAGATTTAAGCGGCACGAATAA
>JADGBV010000288.1 GCA_015231345.1 Planctomycetota bacterium | reverse complement strand
CCTTCCTTTAAAGACATCTTTGTTTTGCCTTTGAACCCGACAGCAGAGAATTTAGCCTATTACCTTCTTCACGAAGTTTGCCCAAAGGAACTAAAAGGCATGGGTGTGATTGTTCATAAAGTGGTGCTTTGGGAAACTGAGAATTGCTACGCTGAGGTTGATTTAGATCCAAAGGATGCTGAAGTAATCGCTTCTTATAAGTAGCCTAAAGGCTACGGTGAAACTATATTAACAGTAGCTAATACTTTTTTTGCTAGGAACCTAATCGCCTTTACACTCACTGTTAATCCATTGGTGCATTTCATGTTCCACCACTTGATTATTATCACTATTAGCATCAAGGATTTCACGCAAGAAAGTTAGACTGTCTAAATCAACTTCCGTGAAATGCATGCCGATGGCATTCTCGCTTTGGTAGACCACATCAGCTTTGAAATTCAGAGTTCTGCTTGAGTCGTTCAGTTTAATTTGCATTTTGCATTTCTTAAACTTAATCTGCGCTGACTCGTCATTCAGGTTAACAAGAACTCCTCGTAGTGAGATATTATCTAAGGTGCCGACTAAATCCTCACCACCCTGCGCATGGATAGACACATCGGCGTGGAAAGGTAGGCGATGGAACTTCCTGTTCTCGTGCATAAGATAACCTCAATGAAGCGGTCCTAAGTATAGAATATAGCAGGAGAATTTCCAGTAAAAAAACAGATTAAAACACGACTTTCTCAGTCTTTTAAGACTAAGATTTTGTTTTTGCAGACGATTTGTTTTTTTTGAGTAGATTTATGAGCTTTTTCTCTTCGCCTTCCTCAAGGGGGCGGCTTTTTCCTAAGGGGAGGCAGCCTAGTTTGAGGAAGTCGATACTCAAACGCCTAAGTTCATAAACTTTCAAGTTGAGGGCAGCTAGGCTGTAGCGGATTTCTCTCTTTTTGCCTCGTTTGAGCTCCAAAAGAAGGCGATGTTTTTTAGCTGATAATTTTTCATATTCTAAGACTTTAGCCTTGCCCTGGCCTCCTTCTTTCATTCTCACCCCTGTTTTGAGCTTATCAGCAAAAGAATCCTTCCATTCCCCCGTGGCTAAAACATGATAAATTTTGGTGATTTCACCTCGAGGGTGCATGAGTTTTTCAGCTAAGTGGCCATTTCGAGTAATGAGCAGTAAGCCTTCAGAGTCTTGGTCTAAACGGCCAACGGCTTGATAAGGTGGAGGTAAATGGGCTAAGTAATCAAATATGGTTTTTCTTCCCTGAGGATCACTGCGTGTGCATAAACAGTCTTTAGGTTTGTGAAAAGCCCATGTTTCGCTTTGATTCTTGCCTATTTTTACCAGTTTGCCCCTGACTTTGACTTCATCTTGAGAGGCTTCGATTTGCATGGACAGGCTATGGGCTTTTTCGCCGTTAACCACCACCTCTCCAGCTAAAATCAGCTTCTCAGCCCCCCTGCGCGAGGCAACTCCACATTGAGCTAAGTATTGGTTGATGCGCAAAAGATTCAAAATAAAGATAATAACTCAAGGCTATGCTTTTCGCCTAATTGTAAAGTCATAAAGTGACTGTGAGCGTCTTGTCACTACAGAGACTTCGATAATCTAATCCGCAATATTTTAACGTTGGAGAAAGACATTATGGTTCTTTGTGAAGGCAAAACAAAGCGTATATTGAGTACAGATAATGAAAACGAGGTCTTAATTGTCACAAAAGATGACCTTACGGGTGGTGATGCAGCTAAAAAAGAAACCATTAGCGGTATTTCTCTTCATAAAACAACGCAAACCATTAACGTTTTCAACCTTTTAAAGAAAGAGGGCATCGAAACAGCTTATATTAGTCGTGAAAGTGATAATAGCTTTCTTTGTTCTTCATGCGATATGCTCCCTTTGGAACTTGTGATGCGCCGTTTCGCTTGGGGATCATACCTCAAAAGAGAGCCTGATTTGAAAAGTACAGCTGAAGCCCCTTACCGCTTTGATGAAATCAAAACGGAAATTTTCCATAAGCACGCTGTGGTTGTGCCCCCCTTGGCTGAATCTGCCACTCAAATGGAAGAAGGCGCAGCGAGAGACCTTTACCTTAAAGATGGCAAATGGGCCGACGGCGTATACACGGACCCACTTGTGCAAATTAACGGTGATAAATGGGACCTTTTTTCAGCTAAATCCCCTGTGGATGCAGGCAATCCACTTTTCAGTATTGATGCTGTAATCTCCAATGAAGAGGTGCAGTCTTTAATAAACGATATTATGATTCCTACTTTCGAAGCCATTGAAAAAGCTTGGGCTGGAGTGGAAACAACCGGTGGCAGTGTGGCTCTTGTTGATATCAAAATTGAGGTTGGTCGCCGCAAAAGTGATGGCAAAATAGTTGTGGCCGATGTGATCGATAACGATAGCTGGAGAATTTGGCCTGGAGCTGACCCTAGAAAACAACTCGATAAACAATGCTTCCGTGACGATAACCCCATGAGTGAAGTTGCTGAAAAATACGAAATGGTCGCCAAATTAAGCGAACAATTTTAGTCTTATGAATCACCCCCCTCTTGCTAAATCAGGCCCTAAGGGGCCCTGGGTTATGCTGACGGCATACGATGCCTTGATGGCTAGGGAAGCCGAACAAGGGGGGGCTGATTTATTATTGGTGGGGGATTCTCTTGGTAAAGCAGTGCTAGGCTATGATGATGAAAAAGAAGTCATGCTCAGCGATATGATTCATCATAGTCAGGCTGTTATGCGTGGCGTACGCAATATTCCCGTTGTGGCTGACCTTCCTTATGGAACCTACGATAACCTTGAGGTCGCCTTAGACTCTTCTCGCCAACTTATGGCTTTGGGAGTCAATATGGTTAAATTGGAATGCGATTTACCCCATATTATTAGCCACTTGAATGCTCATGATATTCCTGTCATGGCTCACTTGGGCTACACTCCGCAGACAGCAGCGAAAGAAGGTTCGAAAGTCGTAGGTAATGAAATCGATTCAGCTGAGTTATTGCTACAAGAATCCCTTTCTGTTGAAAAGGCTGGGGCTGTTGCCTTAGTTTTAGAAATGGTTCCTCGTGAAGTGGCTGCATCCATCGCTCATATTTTAGCTATTCCTGTTATAGGTATTGGTTCAGGCCCAGATGTAGACGGACAAGTTTTGGTGACGACTGATATGTGGGGGGAATCGGATGTTTCCTTTAAATTCCTAAAAAAATTCGGGCAAATAAGCCAAGCTAAAAGAGATGCTGTTGAGGCTTATTCTGCCGAAGTGCGTCAGAGGACTTACCCTGCTGATGAGAATTCTTTTCATATTAAAAAGAAGTTCTTGTCCACTTGGCTTAACCAGCACCCATATTAAAAGATATACTTATATCAAGTAATGCTCGCGCGACAGATACCAGGCTTATATCACTGAAAATAAGCTTTGGCCCAGGTTGGTTCGGCCAGAGCCCCTTAGGATCAACTAATCGTAAGGAACAAAGACCGGGTCTTGGCAAACCAAAAGAATGTTTTGAGGCTTAGCCTATGATAGAGATTTAAGCTTAGCAAGATGATAGTTTTTAAGAAAAGATGCTCTTTTCCATATTGCCCATTGTTGGCTTTGGCTAATCATAACTCCGCATATGGCTAATACCCCTCCGCTAAGTTTTAAAGTGCTCAAATGTTCGTCCATATGAAAGTACCCTATAACTCCTGTCACAACAGGGATAAAGTAAAATATACTTGTGGCTCTCTGGGTGCTGACTTTTTGTAAGAGGTGCCCCCATAATAAATAGGCAAGTCCTGAAGGAAAAAGTGCCAAATAGAATACCCATAAATGAGTTTCATGATTTAACTTCATTAGGCTACTATCAATATCAATATTGAAGGGCAATAAACTTATGGCTGCAAAGCATAAGCCCAAAGATAAAACTTGAATGGCAGAGTATTTTCTTAACAATTTCTTCTGGATTACTGTACTTAAGGCTAAAGAAAGGGATGCGACGATCAAATAGACGTATCCAATTCCCATACTCCAGTTACTGTTATTTCCAGATAATGAGATAATAACAATGCCCGTCATGCTAATGCTTAAGCCTAAAGATGCAGTCTGAGTGATCTTCTCACCATAGATCAACCACGACATGAGAGCCGCAAAAAGGGGCATGGTGTTGATGATTAAACACGATTCAGTCGATGTTACTAATACTTGGGCTTTATTAAAGAATAAGCAATAAAACGTAGACCCCAATAACCCTGAAAGGGCAATGAGCATCATGTCTTTGCCCGCAATGGCTGTTTGCTTATTTTTTTTGCTTACGATGTATAAGAATATGGAAGAGATGCTTAGGCGATAAAAAGCAAATTCTGAAGAATCCATGGATTCCATGACAATATGGCTGCCAATAAAGGCTGAAGACCATAAAGAAACAATAAGAGTGCATATGATAATAATTTTATAATTCATGAGACTCTCCCTCCTGAATTTCAGCGCTCAAGTGAAGGGCAATCCATGCCTTGACTTTGTTGGCTACGAAAATTCTTGCTGCTAGCTGATAAGTACTCATATGTGACTCCATTAAAAGGAATAATAAACAAAAAAAAAGCCTTCCGATTTCTCAGAAGGCCTTGTTGATTATATGATTGGGGAAGGGGGAAGTTATGGACTTCTGAGTGTGATGCGCTTATATGGACGCACGCATGCCATGGCCTTTAGCCATGGCCTAATAAGACTCTTGGCTTGAAGCGTATGGGTTAAATTGTGATGATGAGATTTCATGACTGCACACAAAATAGGGGCTTTATAAAAAGTGCAAGTCTTTTGAGACATTCTTAGAAGGCTTATATTTTTAAAATAACTAAAATACTGATGTGAGAATTCATAGCTACGCCCCAGAAATTGTCGAGGTGAGTTGTGATATTGCGGAACTCCGAAATATTTTCGTGTGCCGACTCCTGGTTGCGGAGACTTTTAAGGTACAATAAAAATGATCTTTGATTTTCCATAAAGGTTTGCATGATATCTATGAATAACAATATTTTCCTATTGACTCCCTTGGTCTTGCTGGTGAGCATATGTTTCGCCGAAAAGTCTTCC
>JADGBV010000287.1 GCA_015231345.1 Planctomycetota bacterium | reverse complement strand
TAGAACAGAATAAATATCTTCACTCATAAGATGAAGTGTCAATATTTCTTTGCAGATCTATCATCATAATGATTTAACTCAATTTCAAGGTCAGAACGACTTAGTCTTGACCATTGGCATTTTTGATGGCTGCCATCTTGGTCATCGCCTTCTTTTTGATGAAATTAAAAAGATGAGCCAACAATTAGGGGCAAAATCTGCAGTTGTCACCTTTAATAGTGCTGATCACAAACCTCGCTATCGACAAATTAATCACCCTAATTTAGGGGAGCGTTTACTAAAGGAATGCGGCGTTGAAGAACTGCACCTTCTTGATTTTGAGCAGAATATTAAAGATTTATCAGCTGAAGACTTTTTAAATGAAATCCTAATTAAAAAATTCCGAACCAAGGGCATCGTATTAGGAGAGGATGCTCAATTAGGTAAAAATAGATCGACAGGAGCGGTAGAATTCCTTGAAAAAGCAAGTCATCAAGGGCTGAAAACAGCCTGTGTTCCACTCAAGCAAATCGGTGGAGAAGTCATTTCCTCTAGCCGGATCCGCTGTCATATTTCTAGTGGCCATTTTTCTGTTGTTGATGATTTACTGGGCTACCCCTTTACCATTGGTGGTTTTGTCGTGAAAGATCAACAAAAGGCTCGTAAAATGGGTTTCCCCACAGCCAATATCCCCCTACTAAATACCCAATACCCCCCACACGGTGTCTACCGTTGCCGAATTTGTTTGGACCCATGTGAACAAAATGAATTCAAGAAAGCCATAGCTTATGTTGGTACAAGACCAACCCTTTTGCCCGATTCATCTGAAGCCTTTTTGGAAGTGCACATTCCTCAATGGAATGGCTGCTTATACGATAAATACGTAGAAGTGAGTGGGCTAAAATTCCTTAGACCAGAAATGAAGTTCTCAAACATTGATGAACTCAAAAGTCAAATCCAAGTAGACCTGCAGAATTAAATATTTATTAAGGCAAGTTTTATCAGAATAAAACAAAGCTATTCTCTTATCAAAATTTGTCGAAATGTGATGCTTCTTATCATAATCCCATTAATATCATTTCAGCAAAAGCTTGTCTAGGTCAATGCAAAACGAAGAAATCCGCCCCACCCTCACACAAATCCTCGTAAGGTTGGATACATTAAAGGAGAGTCTTTAACTTAGCTGCTAAAGAAATTGAACTAGGAGAGCTCGAACTTCGCATGAATGCGAAGGATTTCTGGGATAATCAAGAGTTAGCCAATAATACCTTAAAAACAGTTAAGGCGATTCGTGAGCTAACCGTTCCTTGGACGAAAGCCCATGGCTTAACCAAAGACGCTTTAGAAATGTTAGATCTTGCTGAAATGGAAGCTGATCAAGATATTATTGATGAAGTCGCAACGACAACAGAAGAACTTCAGCAAACTATTGAAGAGCTCGATATCAAAAGTCTGCTCAGAGACCAGTATGATAACTCCAATGTGTTTTTTAGTATTCATGCTGGTGCTGGCGGAACGGAATCTTGCGATTGGGCTCAAATGCTACACAGAATGTATGATCGTTTTTTCGAACGTCATGGTTACAAAGCCAGTGCGTTAACGGTATTACCTGGAGATGGCGCTGGCATCAAAGGTATTACATTAAAAGTTGAAGGCGATTTCGCATATGGGTACCTCAAGTCTGAAATTGGAGTGCATCGTTTAGTACGCATCAGTCCATTTGATAGTAATAAAAGAAGGCACACAAGTTTTGTCAGCGTGGATGTTATTCCTGAAATCACAGATGAAATTGACGTCGAAATCAATCCCAAAGATATTCGTCTTGACACATATCGAGCAAGTGGAGCTGGAGGTCAGCACGTGAATAAAACGGATTCTGCTGTTCGTATTACTCACCTGGAAACGAATATTGTTGTGCAATGTCAAAGTGAAAGGTCACAAATGTCCAATAAAGCCACGGCTATGAAAATGCTACAAGCAAAGCTCTGGCAACACGAAGAAATCAAACGTCAAGACGAATTATCCTCACTCAATGGGCAAAAAAGCAGCATCAGCTGGGGCTCTCAAATTCGCAGTTATGTCTTGCAACCTTATCAAATGATCAAAGATCACCGCACAGACTTGGAAATAGGCAATATTCAAGCTGTTTTAGATGGAGATATTTTTCAATTTCTCAAAAAATATTTGCAATGGAGTGTCAGAAATTCTGACTAATACATCAATATAGGAGTTTTGTATGAAGCATATCATTTTAAATCTTAGTCTATCCCTTGCTGTTTTGGCATACTCACCTACTTTCGCAGAAGGAACGAATGAGGCTGACAGCAGTAAAACTGTCCTAGTTCTAAGTTTAAAAGATACTCTGAAAATGCTTAGTAGTCCCTCGGAAGTCAGCACTGCATTAAAAGCTATTTCTTCGTGGGATGAAAAGGCACTTCAAAATGAGAAACTGAGCCAATGTTTATTGGAAAATATTAGTAAAGAGAACCTGCTAAAAAGAAACCGCGTAGAAATGATTCAGTTCATTAATCAAACCATGCTCAGTAATCAAGCAATGCCTGTGGATGATTTTGCAAAAACTCTTCTAGATATTTTATCTAATGCCGGCTCACCAAGCCTACAACTTGAAGCCATAAACACTTTGATCAGCATGGAAGAGGTAAAAGGTTCCAATGTAAAAAGTAAAATTGAAGACTTAGTTGTGGATATTATTTTAGATAGCACAAAAAGCAAAAAAGATAGCAAATACAGTAGTCTTCTTCATGGTGCCTGCATCAAAGCTGCAGGAGAGAAATACTCCTCAAGCAAGGTTATCAGTACGCTCAGTACTCTAATAAAAAACACAAATAAAATATCGGCTCCTCTTAGAATATCTTTATTTACTGCCATAGGACAATTAGTCGCAGCTGATGACGAGAAAGCTTTAGATAAGGCCCAACGCATTGCTTTTCTTAAAGCTCTTTTGGAAAGCGTCGAAAAAAACCCAGCTCGCCTTCCTCTACCTGCTGGAGAAGCAGAGAAGAAAAGCTTGCTTGCCAGTTTGATACCTCTACGCTACTTATTAGCTCATAATGATGGCGTTAGTTACCGTGAAAAAGGCTCCAACCTAATGCTTAAATTACTCTCTCATGAGAATTACGAAGTTGTTAAACTAGCTGGAGCCGCACTAGTGGAGATTAATACGAAAGCTAAAGGGAAGAACACTATCAACCTGGTGGATGAACTGATTAAAATTCTCTCAGCCAAGAAGGCAGATAAAAAGCAAAAACTAAACTCTCAAAAGGAAGTTTATTTGACGACAATGCTTGTTCAGTTACAAGCAGCTATGCTTTTTGATAAAGATGATACAAGCCGTACTAATGTAACAAAAATACTCAACTATGCCTTAAAAACAATTCGCACTAATGTTGTTGCCAGAGAAATTGCCATTGATGCTTTTTATAACTTAAACCCAAGTTTAATTAAGAACAAAAAGCTTTCTGCTGGAAGTCTTACAGCGGTTAATGCATTCTTTAAAGATTCTTTAAGTTTTATGAATGATAAAGAAGCACGCAATAAGTACCCTACTTTTTTGAGTAAAATCAGTGAAGTTTTACTCGAACTCACTGGGAATGACTTTGGAACAGACGAACGTCTTTGGAATGAGTGGTCCAGAAAAGATGGAAAAAGTTTTTTTAAATAAGGTCGTTAACCCTCCACAACTAAGCCATTTTCATTAATCACTTTCAGCCATGGATGATATCCCTGCACTCTTGACTGAATTCACTCAGCTTAAGTACCCTTTTATTCCAACTCTTAAACTATTTAAAGAGTTAAAAGAAGAAAGGGCTGAGCGCTTAAATTCAAGTGCTAATAAACTCAAGGCTAGGACTCTCCTCTTTGGAACATCCTCACTCAGCCTTGGTTGTTCGCCTTTGCATTACAGATACTACTGCCTATGCCAACTTCTGCACCTCTATGCGAGAAAATTTCCCATTGCTTACGAAGGTTTAAGTAACATTCCTAACGATGGCAAAATTATTTTTGTCATGAAACACCGTTCATTTTCAGATATCACTCTACATGGCTTTGGCTACGCCTGGGCATCATCAGGGTTACATCTAGATCAAACAATAGATCAACTCAAAGCAAATATTCCTCTTATGAAGGAGATCCTTAATAAGGGACAATCATGTCGTTTTGTCATGAAAGAAGATTTATTAAACTTACCCATCGGTTTTCATTTAGTCATGAATGGTGGGATTCCTGTTCATCAAGACTTGGAGACCAAAGCTAAAAACCAAAAGGATTTTGATCCTAAATGCCCAAAAGTACTAAAAAAAAGAGACGCCATGTCTAAATGGTTCAGCTTTAAAGATAGTTATAAAGAGGTTATGAACGAATTGAAAGGTGGCGGTGCTATCATGATTTATGGCGAAGCCACTCGTGTAGAAGGTGACCAAATGGGTCATTTAAGTGAAAAATTTCTATCTCGTTTAGTGCGCATTCCTGGCGCAAAAATCATCCCAGTTGGTTCTCGGGTGGAAAACAAGAAAATGATCATTTCTTATGGCCCTCAATGCGAGATAGACGATTTAAGAACTCAGATTGCAACACTTTCCGGGATTAAAGAAAGTCACTTCATCTCTTAATCAGCTTCACAAAATCAACATTACAAAATTTACTTATGCCAAGCCCTCAAAGCCCCACACAAGAAGACCTCGTAGATCTTCTTAGTGGCCCTGACGATCAGAAAGTCAATGTTTTAAAAGAATGGAATCAACAATACCGCACAGGAAGCCCTATTGTTGAAGATAAAGTCTACGATACCTTATTTGAAAGTCTACCAGCCAACCACCCCTACAGAAGCGAAGTTGGCTTTAGTGTCAGTGATAGTCGCAAAATATCACTTCCCATCCCCATGTACTCAATGGATAAAGTGAAAAGCCACGATGAGATACTCAAATGGATGAAATCCAAAAATATTGCCGATCATGAAGAGGTGATCATCACACCAAAGTATGATGGTTTATCTTTCCTCTACCAACCCAGTACTGGAAACGCCTATACGAGAGGTAATGGCAAAGAAGGACAATTCAGTCGTCA
>JADGBV010000286.1 GCA_015231345.1 Planctomycetota bacterium | reverse complement strand
TTGAATGTATGGAGTATATCGACTTAAACCCTTTACGGGCGGGCATGGTGACAAGACCTGAGGATCATAAATACTCAGCATTTCGAGAGCGCAGCCAAGGTAATATTGACGGATTATTGTCCTTGCAGGAGCTATTAAACACTGACACAGAAGAGGAGGCTTTTGCTGAATATCGTGCTAGTGTCTATTTTCGAGGAGAAGTCAAAAGTAAAGAATCAGATAAACTGATTGATAAAGATGTGATTAATCAAGAGCTGGCAAGAGATTTTGAGCCCATCAAAAAGCGCAAATGGCGTTTTATGACTGATGGCTTGGCTATCGGACCTCCGGAATTAATTGAGAATTTTCTTAAGAAGCTAAGAGATAGAGGGGTGTTTAAGAGTAGGCATAATCCAGTGCCAATTGCACAGTATAAAGGAGAGATTTGTAGTTTGCGGGAGCAACGGAATCATGGGTGTATTGGCAAGGATGCGGAGGAAAACCCTATGTGGTTGAATATGGGGTTAGAGAAATAGTATGTATACTGATTCCCGCATGGTATTGACAATTTCACTTTTAAGTATTTAACGTGGCAAAATAATCGTAAAATACAAATTATTTGTATCTTCGCAAATCATCAGCCTGGCATGATTGCAGCACATTAAAAAGGGATATACTTTCGTTTTGGGTATTTTGGCAAGGTTAATCTCAAATGCATTATTCAGCAAAGTGTTTATTAAGCTATGGAATCGTACATAAGCTTATATGCCTTTTTTTTCTTGTATTCTCTTTCAGTGCTCATGCGAGCCCGTATATCGTTACGGATTTGGGTAACTTAGGAGGCAGTCGAGTATCAGCTTTAGACCTAAACGACTCAGGGCAGGTTGTGGGTTATGCACAAACCGAGTCTGGGGAAAATCATTCGTTTGTTTGGGATAGTACAAATGGAATGGTGGATTTGGGTGTTTATGGTGATTACACAAATTACGCAACAGCTATCAATGATTATGGCCAAATTTCTGGTCATGCCAGAAGCCCCAATTACGAGTATTATTCTTATATTTACGACCCATATACAGGAGTGATAGATTTGGGCTCTTTGGGGGGGCAGAGAAATGATGCTAGTGATATCAATAATAACGGTAAAATTGTAGGTCGAGCTGGTAATGAAGAGGGGGCTTCTCGAGCGTATATTTGGGATGAAACGAATGGCATGCAGGATCTTGGTTCCTTGGTGCTTAACGGTTCTTCACATGCTTTCAGCATAAATGATCATAATCAAGTTGTAGGGGCTGCTCAAAATCACACACATCAGCATGTCGCCTTTATCTGGAATAGTATTCAGGGCATGAAGGAGATTGGGACATTAGGAGGCTCCAAGAGTCAAGCTTGGGAGATAAATAATAGCGGTACTGTTGTGGGTCAGTCGTATAATACAGAGAGTAAAAATCGTGCTTTTGTTTGGGATTATAACTCTGGCATGGGAGATATTGGTGTGCTAGATGGAGATGATTATTCAAAGGCCTATGGACTTAATGATAGCGGCCAGGTAGTCGGTTCATCAGGTAGTAATGGTAATAGTCGAGCTTTTATCTGGGATAGCACAAATGGCATGCAGGACTTAGGCGAAATTCTCGGGTATACTGATTGGGATTTAAGTGCTCGGGCTATTAATAATAATGGAGATATTCTCTTAAGAGGTTATTATAATGGCCAAAATAAAGCCTTGCTTTTAACGCTTAATGAACAGCTAGAACCTGTTCCTGAGCCTACGCTTGTGTCGCTGTCTCTGTTGGCACTATCCGGAATGTTTCTTGGGAATAGGAGGGAAAAAATGTTTTTATCTTGATTTTATCTCCATTTTTTGTATTCACCATATCTAATTCTCCCTCTCACACTAGCAAAATGTTTAGTTTCCTCATAAGCCGCGAAGCAGTAATGTTCAACGTAAAAGTAAGCTGCCCATTCCCGATTAATTCGAGGTCCCACTTTTTTTTGCTTGAGACAGCTTAGGTTCTATAACGTTAGTGTGCAATATCCCTATGAAAATTTTCTTTGTTTTATCACTAAGTCTTCCTTTTGTCTATATTGTAACAGTCTCAGCATTCTTTCTCGGGTTAGCTTTTGAGTTCGAACTAGAGGAATTAGTCAAGCCACACAATGAACTGCTGGCATCATCTATTGCAATCATTACATTTTCATATATCCTTATCTGTGAATATATACTTGTATCTAGCAAAATCCCTTCTCGTATAAAACTTACTTGGGGCGTGATGCTGTTTCTCCTAAATATGTTCGCCGTGCCATGGTTTCTTCATAAACACATCCACAACCAACTTGATCATAACCCCTTTCAGAATCGAAAAATACACTAATAAGCGTAATCATAATGACCGGAAATAGTAGCCCACTATATTACTCTTTATTACAAAGGTCAGCCTTTAAATCGGCATTTATTGCGTATCGTTATATCACTAGTCTCATATGAAATCACTACTCATCATCCTGCTCACTGCCACACCCATTATTGCCGACCAGTATCCCAATATCACCGACTTTGACCGGCGGAAGGGAAGCGAGTAGTGTACAAACCACTAGCTAAATATTGCATTTCTTCGATAAAGGGCTCACCTTCTCTACAGCAATCCCTGTCATTGGTAGAATTACAGTAGGCTCTGAAAAGTCACGCAACGTGTTCTTCTTGGGAGTATACAACAACAGTTTCTACCTCACCCTCTTTCAGGCTCCGCGTGTGCGAGAGAATAAGTAGATGCTTCGCAGCCTTTTCTATATAGTCCCAATCATACCTGGTTTTCGCATAGCTATTATGCGATGTCGGGATATAATAAGACAATGCAGACTGACGCTAGAATGCGCCCGAATCGTCTGTGTTTCCCCACTTTCACCTCAGTACGTCCCAGCACAGCTGATTGAACCGTTGTTTTCCTCAGTCTCTTGACGTGTGTTGCGGATGTGATGTAATTAGTCATGAGTAAATCTGCTGTAATTCACGCTAGAATAGAACTGTCCACAAAGCAAATGACTGAGGGGGTCCTACGCAAACTCGGCCTTAGCCAACATAGGCTAGAGAGATGAAGTCTCATGAAGTCTCATGGACAACTAGAACGAAGAGTTAAATTCTTCCTGCATACAAAACACTTGAATGCAATGCATCAAAACCCATCTACATTTAGTAAATCAGGTAGCATAGGCTATTAAATGCTACCGCATTTTGAAACTGCTTCCTTCTTTCGTGATGCGCTATAAATACAAATAATGATTCGATTATACAAAGACACAGACTGGCTACAGGTTATAGACATATATGACCGATCAAAGCCTGATGAAATGAAAGGAGTCGTCGATTCAGATTTGATTACTTCTCTTTCACAGGATAAGAAGATGATTCGTTATTTCAATGAATCAGAAGTTCATGTTTACGAGGAAGGCAAACGCATATTGGGTTTCATAGGGCGCAAAGAAGACGTTTTATCATGGCTTTTCGTGCACCCCAACTATAGAAGGAAAGGTATAGCAAAGAAACTACTAAGTTATCAAATCAGTGCTTGGAGCAATACTCTAATGCTAAATTTGGTTAAGAGCAATCATGCCGCCCTTTCGCTTTACAAGAATTTTGGCTTTAATATTCACAAGGAGTTCTATGGAAATATGTATGGGAAAAGGATTCCAGCTATCAAAATGGTGTTGAATGATGTTTCAGAGCCTGTTGTTTGAACATTATGTTATTGCTATTTATGATGAGTGCTTATAATTTCTTCCATGAAAATTCACAGTATACCAGATAAATTTGAAGTTACTTGGAACAATGAAGTGAAGGCTATCATTGATACTGTAATAGATTACAGTATGTCATTAGAGGAGTTCGAAAAAGCCGTTATGCATAAAGGCTTAGATCATGCCAAAGCTAATAAAGGAGTTGCTTGGATTGTAGATTCAAGCAATGCAACAAATGTATTTAGCCAAGAGATTCAACTTTTAATCAAAAACGAAGTCTTCCCCGCATTCTCAAGAAATGGAATTAAATATTTTCTTACAATTACTTCCAAACTTAGTTCTCTTACGAAGGTAAATATTAAACATTTTTCTGCCAAAACAGATCAATATGGGATTAAGCATATTCAAGTGAATTCAGTCGAGGATGCCATTACCTGGTTAAGTGAGAATGCCTAACTGGCGTTGCCTACATTATTAGTTTCGCTGATTCTCTGTCATGAATACGATCCTTAACTCCAAACTCACCCGTTTCGCATTTTTGGTTGGAACTGCATACTTTTGCTGTATGGCGGTGGCTCATTTTTTTTGGAATCAAAATCCCAGTTCCATATTTACCCACATAACAAAAAACAAGCCTTATTGACTTTTCGAGGAAAATATTGTTTGTATTAATTTTTCCTAAACTATAGTAAGTTTTGAGTACATTGTTTGTTTCTTGCTCTTAACTGAACTAAACTGATCTTTGATTCCATGCTGACCAAAAAGAGAATTGTTGAAATCATGCTTTCCTTAAAGGAAGAGCCTGAACTTCTAAATACGATCATGAAGATCGCTAATATGCCAAGTGATCAAAGAAATTCCCTGATCGATTCACTAATAATCAAATTGAAACAAGATGGAAAAGATGAAGAATTGATTGATTTCATTGCAAACCTTAAGGTAGACAGCTTCTGTTCTGTGATTTTGACCTTATCACTAGAAGTTGAATCTTCTCAGAATACATCATACACAAAGACTTTTCTTGCCTTCTTAATCGTCCTGCTTTTGGGGATCTCCGCTTTGCTTATTTATGAATACGATCACTATAAGAAACAACTTAGAGAATTGAAGCTCAGGAATAATAAGTTAGCAGAGTCAAATGATAATTACTCTAATTTGTTAAATTATAGAGATTTAAAAGTCAAGAAGTATGAATCTGAAAAAATGGAATTGAACAAGCAATTTAGGAAAAATATAATTGGCTCTTGGACAAATTATAATCTTGATCAAGACAAATATCATATATTTATCACCTTCACATCTTCTTGCAATGTTGAAAGCACTTCGACTTTTAATGGGAATGTTCATAAATATAAAGGAACATACAATATTGACCAAGCAGGTAAATTATCATTGAAT
>JADGBV010000285.1 GCA_015231345.1 Planctomycetota bacterium | reverse complement strand
CTTCAGCCAGATAAGTTCCGGTTTTCTCATCTTCCCATAGCTTCTTTAGAAGCTTATAATGACTTGATTTATCGCTCACTTTGATTGTCCGCTATGGGCAGAATATCCCTTCCTGCATCATTTTTCAAGGGCTTCACGTTGAAAGTATAGCTTTTCTGCGAGTATGCCCCTAAAGTTTTCATATAAGGAGGTCTCAGTGGTGAGCTTCCTCCATCAACAGGTTTTTTGAATGAGCGAAAAAGAAGATAATTTATACAAAATACGACACTCCTTGGCGCATGTTTGTGCGCAGGCCGTACAACGCAATTTTCCTGATGTGCAATTTGGTTTCGGGCCGCCTACGGATGACGGTTTTTATTATGATTTTGATTTTGGCGAGACGGTCCTAGAGGAAAAGGACTTGAAAAAAATTGAGAAATCAATGAAGAAGATTATTTCTCAAAATCAAGACTTTGAGCGCATAGAACTCAGCGAAGAGCAAGCTAAGGCAAGAGCCCTTGAAGAGAAACAATCTTATAAAATTTCGCAAATTGATAATTTAAAGACTAAAGGAGTGAGCGACTTTAGTTATTATGTGAATGGTCCTTTTAGTGACCTCTGTGAAGGCCCTCATGTGAGTAGTACTAAAGAGTTACCAGTGAAAGCCTTTAAATTATCTGCCATTGCGGGAGCTTATTGGTTGGGCTCTGAGAAAAACAAAATGCTCACGAGAATTTATGCTTATGCCTTTGAAACACAAGAACAGCTTCAAGATTACCTGGCAAAAAGGAAGCTCGCTGAAGAGAGGGATCATAAGAAATTAGGTAAGGAATTAGGGATTTTTATGATTTCAGATACGGTTGGCAAAGGCTTACCGCTTTGGCTTCCCAATGGCTGCATTATTCGTGATGAAATCGAAAAATATGCTGTGGAAATGGAATTTAAATACGGCTATAAAAGGGTTTCGACTCCACACATCACGCGTTCGGAGTTATATTATAAATCTCAACACTTACCAGCCTATAAAGAAAGTATGTTTCCACCTATGGTGGTCGAAGAAGAAAGTGAAGATGGGCAAAAAGAGGTCAAGGAAGAGTACTACTTGAAGCCCATGAACTGCCCTCACCACCATATGATTTTCGATAATAATCCCGTGAGTTATCGTCAGCTTCCCATGAGATTAGCTGAGTATGGCACCTGTTACCGTTTTGAACGCAGTGGTGAGTTGAGTGGCCTGCTGAGGGTGCGCTCTTTGTGTATGAATGATGCGCATATTTATTTGGCCGAGGACCAGATCCGTGAAGAATTCAAAAAAACCATGAAGATGTATCAGGAGTTCTATGCGACTTTTAAACTCGAACATTATTCCTATCGTTTGTCTTTGAGGGGGCAAGAAAAAAGCGAAAAATATCAAGGTGACCCTGCTATGTGGGACCGCGCAGAAGAAATGTTGGCCGATGTTCTGGATGAGCTTAATATTCCTTATGAGCGCTGCGAAGACGAAGCGGCTTTTTATGGCCCCAAACTAGATGTTCAATTTAAGAATTTAATTGGCAGGGAAGAGACTGTTTCAACGATTCAGCTGGATTTTTTAAGCCCTGAAAATTTTGACTTAAAATATGTGGGCCAAGACGGAGAAGAGCATCGTCCGGTGATTATCCATAGGGCTCCCTTATCGACACATGAAAGATTTATTAGTTTTTTAATCGAATATTACGGTGGAGCTTTCCCCACATGGTGTTCCCCTGAGCAAGTTGTGATTATTCCCGTGCGTGATGATATTGTTGAGTACGCTAAGGAAATTGAAGCGCAACTCTTCGAAAAGCAAATTCGTGTTTCTGTTGATGAGTCTAATAATAGTTTGAACAAGAAGGTGAGAACGCACGTTACCGCTAAAGTTCCGAATATTCTTATATTAGGCGACCGAGAAAGAGAGAACCGCGAGGTGACTTGGCGTAGGTACGGCTCAAAGGAACAAGAAACAATGGGCCTAGAAGCTTTTAAAGAAACGTTAATAAGTGAAATAACAGAGAGAAAAGCGCAGGCATAGAACGCAAGTTTAACGCAATTCCTAGCTTATATTTCACTACCAGCTGTCATTCAAGAAGATATCTATGAAAAAAATACTCCTTTTAGGTAAAGATGGCCAATTAGGCTGGGAGCTACAGCGTACTTTGAGCCCTATAGCGCATGTTGTCGCTTTAGGGCGAACTGATGTGGACTTAACTGATGGTGATGCCATCAAAAGGGTGGTGAAGGGAACTAAAGCTCAGATCGTAGTGAATGCCATGGCATATACTGCCGTGGATAAAGCTGAAAGCGAAAAAGAAGTTGCCTATGCCTGTAATGCCAAGGCTCCTGAACTTATGGCAAAAATATGCCAGGAGACGGGTGCATTCTTACTACATTACTCTACTGATTATGTTTTTGATGGTCAGAAAAAAACTCCCTATGAGGAGAGTGATGCCGTAAAGCCCAGGAGCGTCTACGGCGCCAGTAAGCTTGCAGGTGAAGAGGGGATTCGTCAGTCTGGGGCAAATCATTTAATAATGCGTATTTGTTGGGTTTATGGCATGCGTCGTCATAATTTTTTGAAAACTATTTTACGTTTAGCAGGCGAGCGGGAAGATTTAGGCATCGTGAGTGATCAGGTTGGATCGCCAACATGGTGCCGAACGATTGCTCAGGTGAGTGCCCATGTTGTTGCGGCTAGACTTGCTGGAGGTTATGATGGCTATGCTCAAACACTTCATATGAGCGCCGCTGAAGAATGTAGTTGGTATGACTTTAGCCGAGCTATTGTTGATGTTTATCCAGGTGAAGATAAAGAAGAGTGGGCATTAAAAAGCAGTGCAAGGATAAAAGCGATCACTACGGATGCTTATCCTTTGCCTGCGCCTAGGCCGGCCTACTCGAAGCTCAGCAGTGCTCTATTAGAAAAAGAGTATGGGTTGATGATTCCTTCTTGGCAATCTCAGCTGGAAATGTGCCTGGGGCGATAAGCCCGGTAGACCAATAGAACGTTTCGTCTTTAGCCTATTAATCAGAAGGTTTGCTTTTCATTTGGTTGAGGGCTAAAATGAACTGGTCGACGTCCTGGTATTCCTGATAGACACTAGAGAACCTGACAAAGGCGACCATATCAAGTTTTTTAAGTTCGCTCATAATTAAATCCCCAATGGCTCGTGAGGTGATGGCTTTATTTTCGATATCCATACTTTTTCTCTCAACCATATCAGCTAATTCTTTGATTTGATCAACGGTAATGGGGCGTTTTCGGCAAGCTATTTCAACACTCTTAATAACTTTTTGAATATCGAAATTTTCTTTTTTGCCATCTTTTTTCATGACAGTCACTGAAATATACTCAACGGTTTCGTGACTGGTAAAGCGCCTGCCGCAGCTTAAGCATTCACGCCTACGCCTCACACTCGTGCCATGGTCGCTGCTTCGGGTGTCTACCACACGATCATTGTCGTCTTTACAATAGGGGCAATTCATTGAGTCTTCCTATTACTGGTTGGTCGTTTGGCGGTACTTAATGTACAGGTCCTTAGGTAGTTTGCGTATATAAGCATTTTGTTTGATAAATGCTAAAGCTTTACTCTTCCTTCCTTGCTGCATTTTATGAATGAGCTCTCTCGATAAAGCCGTTTGCACATCTTTGAAGGCTTTGACTTGCTTCTCTTGAATATCATTACAGCGTACAATAAAGAAAGCTGGTTCCATTTCTTGGACCTCGCTGACTTCACCTTTACTTAAATCGAAGCCTGCTTTGCTAATGGGTTCGGCAAGATCTTTACGCTTTACCCAGCCCTGTGCTCCACCTTCGCTGGCTTTTGGGCCATCGCTGGTTTCTTTGGCGATTTGTGCAAAATTATCTGCTGTGATGCGCTTCTTAATGCGCTGGCCAGCTTGCTTGGCTTTGGTGATATTTGTGCCGTACTCTGATTTTAAAATAAGTATAAGGGATAGGTCTCTTTTTTCTGCTTCAGTGAATTCATGCTTGCGAGTGCGGTACTCTTTGAGTACATCACTCGGCGAAGGAGAAATAAGCCCCGCGTAGATTTCTCTCATCACTAAAGAAATAAGTCTTTCGTCTTTGATTTTATCTTTTTGATCTTCTAAGCTCATGCCTCTTTTCTCTAACATTCTCCTAAAAGCTTCCCAGCCTCCAGGGAAGTTGCTGACTTCGTGTTGAAGGGCTTTTTCGACTTCATCATCCGTCACGCTCATTTCCTTTTGCACTGCGAGTTCTAAAATGAGCATCCGGTCGATGATCATATCGAGGACAATTGAATATATATTTTCTTGATCTCTGCCAAAATGACCTTGCTCTATGGCATTATAAAACTCATAATCAAACTCCTTGAGGGTGAGCACACGGTCATTAACAACAGCAATAATGCCATTTTCGATACCAACGCCAGCCTCTTGCTGAAAGACTTCTGGCTCATTGACGTTTTGAGTCTGTTGATACTGCTCTTCTTGTTCGGACCATAATAAAGGTAATTCTTTTGCGACTTCATTGGCGGGAAGAGTTGGGGGATTGCGACTGGCTATGCAGCCGCAAGGGAGCATGGAGAGGAGGAGGAATGCAGGGAAAAAGTTAAGTTGCAGGTATTTCATCTTAAATTGATCTGTTAAGTTGAGCTCATTATGTCAGGCATCAGAAAGCTGCACCTTGTTCTTAATGATGAATTCCCTGAAGACAATAAGCTTAAAAATCAGCATAGGTATTTAAAAGGCACTATGAAGCCATTCTTCCTCAATCTCAAGCGTCGTTTGACAATAAAGCTGTGAGATCATCATCCCCGCACCATTTCAGGAGAGGTGACTGAGTGGTCGAAAGTGCGACCTTGGAAAGGTCGTGTACCCTCGTGGTACCTAGGGTTCGAATCCCTACCTCTCCGCTTTTTTAAATAAATGAGATCATGAATAACGAGCTCTCTAAAATTGAGAACTATGAGCATGAACATTTTTTTGCGGGTGCTCAAGAGCAGACAATAAAAATCATGATGCTCAAAAATCGCCGGGAAAAGGTGATGGCTAACGCACTTGCCAGTTATGATGTGCCTAGCTACTTACCAGTTTATCAAAAAATCAAGAGATATAAAAAGGGGACATCAACCCATTATTTACCTCTAAT
>JADGBV010000284.1 GCA_015231345.1 Planctomycetota bacterium | reverse complement strand
CATTATGTCTCAACCTCTTAACCTACAAGTAAAAAAGTTAAAGTATTTCAGTGGATGCACTAACTCCTTGACTCTTCATAGATCCCCATATTCTCCTCCGCCCTAATAGGAAAAGGGCGTTTAGCTCAGTTGGTTAGAGCGCCACGTTGACATCGTGGAGGTCAGAAGTTCGAATCTTCTATCGCCCATTTCGATTAGATTTTTACATTTTGGAGACTCTTATTTCTCAGAATAAACAAAAGGTTAATGAAGAAATCACCGCTCCTAAGGTCCGCCTTATGGGAGAAAATGGTGATTCTCATGGTTTCTTGACGCTACGTGAAGCTCAACAAATCGCCGACGAGAGAAACCTCGATCTAGTTGAAGTGGCCCCTGATGCAGATCCGCCTGTATGCCGCTTAATGGATCTTGGAAAGCATAAGTACCGCCAAAAGAAAAAACTACAAGAACAGCGCAAAAAACAACACACAGTCGAGCTCAAAGAAATTTGGCTCAGACCAAGAATTGATGTCCATGATTTAGGAGTCAAACTCAATAAAGCCAAAGGCTTTTTAGAGCAAGGCTTTCGTGTCGCAATGACTATGAGATTTCGCGCACGAGAAATTCTCCACAAAGAACTCGGCATCAAGGTCCTTCAAGATGTCAGTGACGAATTAAAAGAGCATGGTAAAGTGGAAAGCAGCCCCAAAGGTGATGCTCGCCGCATGCAAATTATCATTGCTCCACTAGCTCACAAAAAAGGAGGCGGAAAAGCCTAAAAGTTCCGCATTAACACTATTTTTTTATTCTGTCGGAGGTAATCATGCCAAAGCAAAAGACCCATAAGGGCACCAAACGACGAATGAAGTTGACAGGAACCGGAAAAGTCATGCGACGAAAAGCCGGGTCAAGTCACCTCATGTCGGTCAAAAGTTCCAAAAGAAAGAGGGGCATGCGTAAAGATGCTCAGGTTTCACCTGGAATCGCCAAAAAAGCTAAAATCATCATGGGGGGTCGTTAAGAATGAGAGCTCGCTATACCGTCGCCCACCACAAAAAAGTTAAACGTATCTTTAAGAAAGCCAAAGGTTTTCGTGGTGGACGCTCAAAACTACTAAGAACTGCTTCAGAAGCTGTTGATCGCTCAGAAGCCTATTCAACACGTGACCGCAAACAAAAGAAAAGACAATTTCGCAGATTGTGGATCACCCGTATTAATGCTGCAGCCCGTCAAGAAGGTATCAAATACGGTGAACTTATGAACGGTTTGAAAAAAGCCGAAATCACCCTTGATCGTAAAATGCTCTCAGAGCTTGCTATCAACAACAAGGAAGCCTTTTCCGAAGTTGTCAAAAAAGCCAAAGCCGCTTTGGAGAAATAAGGAGACAGGAATATGAACCAAACTACATTCGCAAAAGAAGGAACACTTGATAACAAGTGGTACGAAGTTGATGGCACTGGACTCGTTGTAGGTCGTGCAGCAGCTCGCATCGCTCTTATTCTTCAAGGAAAAAACAAACCAGAATATAGCGCTAACTTAGACACGGGTGATCACGTTGTTATCACCAATGCTGAGAAAGTTGTTTTCTCTGGAAACAAAAACGATGACAAAGTTTATCGTTACCACACTTTATTCCCTGGCGGCTTAAAAGAACGCTCATACGAGTGGATGATTGCTAATCACCCAGATAGAATCATCAAACTTGCCATCGAAAGAATGTTGCCTAAAACAAAAATGGGCCGCAAAATGATCAAAAAACTACACGTTTATACAGGGGATTCTCATAATCACCAAGCTCAATGCCCCGAAGCACTCGACCTCAACGTAACTAGGAGGGATAAATAATGTCTGATTTTACATGGGGACTTGGACGTCGTAAAACTTCCGTAGCTCGCGTACGCATCAAAGCTGGCAAAGGCAATATCAAAGTGAATGGCCTTAACATGCCAGACTACTTCGATACAGATGCTGCCCGTGGCAACGTTAACCTAGCTCTTGAAAAACTTGATATCGCAAAGAAATACGATGTTTGGGTTAATGTCAAGGGTGGAGGCAAGAACGCTCAATCAGGAGCAGTCCTTCTTGGTGTTGCTCGTGCATTGGTTAAAGAAAACGAAGCTTACGAAGCTCAACTTCGTGAACTTGGTTTACTCACACGTGACCCACGTATGAAAGAACGTAAGAAACCAGGACAAAAAGGCGCTCGCGCTCGCTTCCAGTTCTCTAAACGTTAGAATTATTTATATCGGTCTTTCCCATGGCAATACGCCAGGAAAGACCGTTTTTTTGTACACACACATATGAAACCGGGCCAATTTACTCTAAGCGCTAAAGATGAGGCCACATTTGCCCGCAGAGGCCAGCTTATCACAGCACATGGCCCCGTAGAAACTCCCGTCTTTATGGCTGTTGGTACGCAAGCCACAGTTAAAGGCATTTGGCCCTCCCAATTAGAAGATGCCGGAGCCAGTATTGTCCTCGGCAACACCTATCACTTAGCTCTACGCCCTGGCGCAGACATAGTGGAAAAAATGGGCGGTCTCCATAAATTCAGCGGCTGGTCCGGACCAATGCTCACAGATAGTGGCGGTTTTCAAGTCTTCTCTCTGAAGACCCTACGCAAAATCACCGAAGAGGGCGTTAAGTTCCGCTCCCATATCGATGGCTCAGCTTTAGAGCTTAGCCCCGAGAGCTCCATGGCCATTCAGAACCAATTAGGGGCTGATATCATTATGGCTTTCGATGAATGCCCCGAACTTCCTTGTGACGATAAAACCATGAGCAACTCTTTAGAGAGAACGGGGCGTTGGTTAGTACGTTGCCGTGAAGCTCATAAAAAAGAAGAACAACTTCTCTTCGGCATCGTTCAAGGAGGCCTTAACCTAGAACTTCGTGCCCGCTCTCTAGAGCTCACAGAGGAAGTTGACCTACCGGGCGTCGCCATCGGCGGCTTATCCGTTGGTGAAAGCCGAGAAGAAAGACTAAGCGTTTTAAAAGGCATGGCTGCCTCATTACCCAAAGACAAGCCCCATTACTTAATGGGCGTGGGCACACCTCTAGATATTGTTGAAGCCGTTGCCGAAGGCATCGATATGTTCGACTGCGTACTACCGACCCGAGAAGGCAGGCATGGCGTAGCTTATACCTCTCACGGCAAAGTGCGTATGCGCAATCATATTCACAGAGAAGACCCAGCCCCCTTAGATGCCAATTGCTCTTGCCCCACCTGTAAAAACTATAGCAGAGCTTACCTAAGACACTTATTTGTCGCCAGTGAAGCCTTAGGGTCCATGGCTCTCAGCCTCCATAACCTCTATTATTATATGAAGCTTATGCGTGATATACGCACAGCCATATCGGAAGGCACTTTTGTTAACCTTCTAAATTCCATACGCAACTTGTACCTCAATAAATAAGCGCATGATTACAGTTCGTGACCTTGAAATGCGCTATGGGCCAAAGCTGCTCTTCCAAAACGTTAATTTGCAGCTTATGCCCGAGTGTCGCTACGGCCTCGTTGGTGCTAATGGAAGCGGCAAATCCACCTTTTTAAAAATCCTCTCTGAAGAAGAGCAAGCCGGTGGTGGCGAAGTGCAAATGCCAAGTCGCTGCAAACTTGGCGTATTGAATCAGGATCAATTTCAATACGAAAACGAAACCTTAATCAATACGGTTCTTATGGGTCGCCCCGAACTCCATGAACTCCAAAAAAGAATCTACGAACTTTTGGAAAAGGATAACTTTAGCGAAGCGGAATCCATCGAATATGCTGAAGTTGAGGCTCGCCTAGGAGAAATCGGAGGCTACTCAGCTGAAAGCGAAGCAGCCAGACTCCTTGAAGGCTTAGGCCTAGATGAGAAAACTCAATCTAACCCCATGCATACCCTCTCCGGTGGTTATAAACTTCGCGTCCTCTTGGCTCAAGTTCTTTTTAGCGAACCGGACATTTTACTCCTCGATGAGCCTACTAACCACTTGGACCTCTATTCCATCCGCTGGCTTGAATCCTATCTCAAAAAATACCGAGGCACATTAGTTGTCATATCCCATGACCGCGACTTTATTAACAATCTAAGCACGCATATACTCGATGTAGACTATGGTAGCATTAGTTGTACTAAGGGTAATTACGATCATTACCTAAAAGTATTCGCCGAAGAAAGTGTGCTCCGAGAAGCCACCTTGGCCAAAGCAGAAAAAAAGAAAGACGACCTGCAGGACTTTGTCGACCGCTTCCGGGCAAAGGCCAGTAAAGCTAGGCAAGCCCAATCGAAAGCTCGCATGATTGAAAAATTACAGGCAGAAATGTCTGAAAATGCAGCTATGGTCTCAGGGCGACGAAGCCCTCACGTGCGCTTTACCTGCCCCAGTCGAACAGGCGCCCACCCTCTTAAAGTCATGGGCCTCAGTAAAGCATACGGCAGCAAGCAAGTTTTAAGTGATGTCAGTTTTGAAATAGAGCGCGGTGAAAAAGTTGCCATAGTAGGTCCCAATGGCATAGGTAAGTCGACTTTGCTTAAAATCATCATGGAAAAAGTCAAACAAGATGATGGTGAGTTCAAATGGGGTCATATGGTAGAGTGCTCTTACTTCCCTCAGGATATCGAGGAAGCCGTAAGGGGCTCCGAAAGCGTCATACAATGGTTAGGCCAGAGACTCAGAGGCCTCACAGAAACAGAACTTCGCAAAACACTTGCCCGCGTTTTATTTGGCAATGATGATATCGACAAGAAACTCGATGCCCTCAGTGGAGGTGAACGCGCAAGACTCATTATGGCACAGATGATGGGAGAAGAACGAAATGTACTTATTTTCGATGAGCCCACCAACCATTTGGACCTCGAATCCATCGAAGCCTTAACCAATTCCTTAAAAGCTTATGAGGGCACAGTCCTTTTCGTAAGTCACAACCGATGGTTTGTAGAAAAGCTAGCCACAGGAATGATTGAGATTCTGAAAAAAGAAGTGCGTATCATTGACGGAGGCTATCAACGCATGCTAGAAATCTCTGGGGAAGATCACCTGAATAGAGATGTCAGTCTGCGTAATCGTCAAGAAAAAAAGGAAGAAGCCAAAACTCCCAAAGCACCCATTGATAGGGAAGAAGAGAAAAAGCTACGCAAGCAGCTCTCGCGTTTGGAAAACGATATTGCTAAAA
>JADGBV010000283.1 GCA_015231345.1 Planctomycetota bacterium | reverse complement strand
GTATTGAAGTCTGTCCATGGAAATGCTGCTAAAATTAAAGAAGAAATTTTAGAGCTGATGGCTCAGTTTATGATTATTCATAAAAGTAGTAATATTGAATATGCCATAACATTAGATTCTACAGTGAAAATAGCCGATAGCTTGAATGTTCTTTCATCAAGCTTGTATGCGGCCTGTATATTGGTCATCTTGACTCTCTTTTGGTTTTTGGCACATACCTCGGGTAAAGTGATGGTCCTGGGGACTGCATTGGGAGTTTTGGCTGGTGGTGCCATTATGTATATTCCCAATAATTATATTGTGAGTCTTATCGTGGCCGTATTTGTGCTCTTTGTTTTTTCTCGTTCTAGAGCATCCGTATTGACGGTTTCGGGAATTGTCTTTAGCTTTGTTGGCAGTATTATTGTTTTATATCTTAACGATTACAGTTTGAATGAAATTACTCTTCTGGGTTTTGTGATCACCATAGGTATCATTGTTGATGATGCAGTCGTTGTTTTAGAGAATATCCAGCGTCATCGTGAGCAAGGTTCTGATTTATTTAAAGCTGCTCTAGATGGCACTTCAGAGGTCTTTTGGCCTGTTTTCAGTGCGACATGTACAACCATGGCTGCATTTTTACCCATGCTTTTGATGACCGGAAGCACAGGCCAATTTTTTGCATTAATTCCGAAGGCGGTTTGTATTGCTTTGGTGATCAGTTTATTTGAATGCTTTTTTATATTGCCTGTCCATGCATTGGATATGGCCACGCTTTTTGGCGAAGAAAAATTACCTGCTCAGAAAGACCATGGCTATGAAGGGTTTTTAGAGAAGAAAGGTATCTTGGGGCGATTGCATCGATTTTTTCATGCAATTATGAGTTGGAATTTAAGTCACCCCTTTTTAGCTCTTTTTCTTTTTTCTTTGCTTTTTTTCTCTGCTATTGGCTTGTTAACTTTAAGCGACCCTAAAGTTTCAAAGTCATTAGGCATCTCTCCGCCACTTAGAGTAGAATTTTTTCCAGCTGATGCCTCTCAGTGTTGGGCTCATGTTCGTTTGTCGGGGTATAAGTCTGTTGAGGAGACGGATAGGAAAGTGAAAGCTATTTGTAAAGCTATGATGGCTTACGGGCCGGGTAAAATAGCTAATGCAACAGGTATATCAGGTTTGGCCATCGATTCTTCTTATCAGCCTATTATGGGGCAACAGATAGGTATGATTCAGGCTGAGTTGGCTTCTAGAGAGAATCGAGATTTTGAGAATGCGACTGAGTTCATAGAGAGAATGAATTTGGAGCTCAATGAAAAATTTAAAAATGATGATTTGTATTTGTTGGCAGAGCCTATGAAGGATGGGCCGCCTACGGGTGCAGATGTCCATGTTCGCATAAGTGGTATTAATGAGCAAAGTGTTTTTCGACTGACAGAGGACCTATTTGAGTATATCAAAAGCGAATCTGTGGAAAATGGCAAATTTGATGGGGTGATTAATCTCACCCATAGCAGAGAATCTATCAAAAGAAAACTTAAATTTATTTTAGATGATGAGAGTTTGGCGAGGTACGGTCTAGATGCACAATTCGTGCAAAGTCATATTTCCGGAGTTTTTGATGGCTTATGGGTGGGGGATTTGCGCAGGAGTGATTCAGATATCCCCATAAAAGTAAAACTAAAGCATGAATATGCTGGTGATTTTAATGTGTTTTTGAGTCTTCCTCTTCTGAACGAGCCTGGAGGCCGGGTAATTCGCTACGGTGATGTTGGTCGCTTTGAAATGTTTTTTGAACCGTCTCGACTTGAGAGACGGAATTATGAAAGAAGCGTTGCTATTACAGCTTCACTTGAAGATGGTGCCGTTTACTCGCAACAGTTTATGACTGATTGGTTTGAAGAGAATCAGGCTAAGTATCCCGGTGCGGTGATAGCTTTTGGAGGCGAAGCGGAAAGCACGAGTCGTAGTTATGCGAGTTTGCTTTCGGCTTTTCTGCTAGCTGTCTTTTTGGTTTATGGTATTTTGGCTACACAATTCCGGAGTTATCTTCAGCCTTTTGTGATAATGTCTAATATTCTTTTTGCTTTAACCGGAGTCGTATTGACGATGGCTGCATTTGGTATTGCTGCGCGAATATTGGGTCCAGGTGTCGTAAGGCCAGAGAGGTCATGGCTTACAGTGAATTGCTTTTTGGCCGTCGTAGGCCTAGCTGGTTTAGTTGTGAATGACGCCATCGTTCTTATCGATTTTATTAATAAACGCAGAAATGAAGGCATGAGCTTAAGGGAGGCTTTGCTTACGGGGTCTCATCAAAGGCTTCGACCTATTTTGATGACGACGATCACGACTATTGCAGGTTTATTGCCTATGGCTATTGGTATGCCTGATTTTAGTATTACTTGGAGTCCTTTTGCTACAGCTTTTGTTGCCGGTCTTATTATGAGTACTAGTATGACTTTGACTATTATACCAGTTCTGTACGAGTTAGTCGATATGTTAGGTCAAGCTTCCTCGCGAATGTGGTATTCTATTTTTAAAAAAGAAAACGATTTGCCTAAATTTAGTTGAATGGTCTTGTCTTAAGTTATAAAGCTGTAAGCTTTGTAACTGTTTGTTTTCATAAATAGACTTAAAATGTCAAATATGTTTACTTTTTAAGTAGTAAACGCTATTGATATATAGATTATATAAGCAATGGCTAGGTATAATAAGTGTTTGGATATGACAGGTTCTTTTTGTGAAATTAGGGCACGGTAATTGCTTTTAAATATCGGTTAAAGTTTTTATTTTTATTGAGGTTTTTTAATGATTCAGTCTATCCCAATCTATTGGTGGTCGGTGCCCATAGCATCAGTGCTTGCGCTCATTGTAGCATGGTTTTTCTCTAAAGTCCTGATGAAAGAATCTGAAGGGACAGAAAAAATGATTGAAATTGCCCAGCACGTACGAGAAGGTGCTATGGCTTATCTTAGCCGTCAATATAAGGTGGTCTCCATCGTTTTTGCCATACTTTTCGCTATCTTTATTTTCTTGGCTGCTATTGGTGTTCAAAACCCATTTGTGCCTGTTGCTTTTCTTACAGGTGGTTTCTTTTCTGGGATTTGTGGTTACCTAGGTATGAAAGCTGCTACAGCAGCTTCTGCTCGGACAGCTAATGGTGCCAGAACATCTTTGGATAAGGGCCTGCGTATTGCTTTTCGTAGTGGTGCCATTATGGGTCTTGTTGTTGTAGGCTTTGGGCTACTTGACATTTCTCTTTGGTATATTCTCTTGAATTACTTTTATGACAACAATATTTGGGGCTTAGGTCATGAATTGATGACTAAGGCTGGTTTGAGTGGAGAATTCACCCCTGAAGTATTGCAAAATGCTGAATGGGTCCATTCTAAAATGGTTGAAATTACCACTACGATGATTACTTTTGGTATGGGTGCTTCCATGCAGGCTCTTTTTGCTCGTGTTGGTGGTGGTATTTATACAAAAGCTGCTGATGTTGGTGCTGACCTTGTTGGTAAAGTTGAAGCTGGTATTCCTGAAGATGATCCAAGAAACCCTGCAACCATTGCAGATAATGTTGGTGATAATGTTGGTGACGTAGCCGGTATGGGTGCGGATTTGTACGAATCGTACTGTGGTAGTATTCTTGCGACTGCTGCATTAGGTGCTGCTCTTCCTGCAACTCACCCCATGGGTGGTATTGTTGCTGTGATCGCTCCTATGATGGTGGCTGGTTTAGGAATTATCCTCTCTCTTTTCGGTATTTTAATTGTTCGTTGTAAAGAAGATGCTACTCCTAGGGATTTGTTGAGCTCACTGCTTATTGGTACTCTTGGTAGTTCTGTTTTAATTCTGATTGCTCTAGGCTTCATGGCTAATGCGGGTTTTATCACTTGGGGTATTTTTGGCTCTGTGATTGCCGGTTTGGTTTCTGGTGTTCTTATCGGTCAGTTTACAGAGTACTACACTTCTGATGCTTATAAGCCGACTCAAGGTATTGCAGCTCAAGCGAAAATGGGGCCTGCTACCACAATTATTGACGGTATGGCTGTCGGTATGTACTCAACTGGTTGGCCAGTTATGATTATTGTTATTGGTATTATGTGTGCATTCGGTTTTTCTGGTGGTTTTGCTGAAGGCGGAATGTCCAGTGGCTTGTACGGTGTTGGTTTTGCTGCTGTTGGTATGCTTTCAACTTTGGGTATTACCCTTGCGACTGATGCTTTTGGTCCTATTGCCGATAATGCTGGTGGAAATGCTGAAATGGCTGGTTTGGGTGAAGAAGTTCGTAAAAGAACAGATGAACTTGATATGCTGGGTAATACAACTGCTGCCACAGGTAAAGGTTTTGCCATCGGTAGTGCGGCGCTAACGTCCATGGCACTTTTGGCTGCCTATATCGAAGAAGTTAAACTTTGGATCGGTAAATTGGCCACAGGAACAGGTGAAGGCGTGAGTTTCTTCCAGGTTGGAGAAGTTAAGTTCTGTAACAGTATTGACCATGTGAAAGCAATAGCTGCTGATTTACCTGGAGCTAAAGTCTTAGATGAAGGCATCCGTGCTATTAACGAGACAGGAGGCACCATCGCTCTACTAACTAAAAAAGCACAGATGGCTGATTTTATCAGTGCTTATAACTTAAATCTTATGAATCCAATGCTTCTCTGTGGTATCTTCATTGGTGCCATGATGTGCTTTGTTTTCTGTGCTATGACAATGAAAGCCGTAGGTCGAGCTGCCGGAGATATGGTAGAAGAAGTAAGACGTCAATTCCGTGAAATTGCTGGTATTATGGAAGGAACGGGCAAGCCTGACTATGCTCGTTGTGTTGCTATTTCAACTGCTGGTGCGCAAAAAGAAATGATCGTTCCATCGCTACTCGCCATTATTGTTCCAGTTGTGGTTGGTATTGTTTTGGGTGTTCCTGGAGTTATGGGCTTATTGGTCGGTGGACTAACCTGTGGTTTCGCTTTTGCTTGTATGCTCAATAATGCCGGTGGAGCATGGGATAACGCCAAAAAGTATATTGAAAAAGGAAATCATGGCGGTAAAGGATCTGAGGCACACAAAGCTGGTGTCGTAGGTGATACTGTAGGGGATCCGTTCAAAGATACTTCTGGACCTTCTTTGAATATTCTTATTAAACTTATGACTATGGTCAGTGTCGTTTTTGCTGGCTTG
>JADGBV010000282.1 GCA_015231345.1 Planctomycetota bacterium | reverse complement strand
CGACCTGATGACTTGTTTGATGTCTCGTATGTTGATTTTATCTCCCACACTGATGTGATAGGAGAAACATGAACTCAGCATTTTCTGGCAGAATTCATGATTGTAGTTTGGGCTTTCTTGCATGAGTTTTAAACTCAAATGTTCGATGAAGTATTCATCGTTAATTTCTCCAAAATATTGATGCCAACCCCGTTTATGAAAGGATAAGTTTTGAATGATTTCGTTGACCCCTTCATTTGGGTAGACGGAGTGGTAAGTGAAGTCAGGGCTGGCTTTGGCCCATGATTGAAAATCGCTGCTAAACCCTTGAGAGGAGATGCCTATGGCATTGGGTTCTAATGTGTTATTCTTGTTATTGTGGAAAAAGAAAGAGTATTCGTATTCTTTTGTAAGGCCAGCTAGGGCCATAAGGAAAGATGAGCATTTACTTTCTGGTCCAGTGATGAGGATATTCATTTTGTCTGACATGGCTTTTTGGATGGTGTTGACATGACTGGAAGTGATTTGTCCATCATCAAGGTAAGCTTGCAGACTTTTGTGGTTTTTGCTTTTGGTAAAATTTAAACAAAGTACGGAGTCATTATGGGGGATGTAGCCATTAATCCTCCACTCATCGTTGAAAAGTACATCGATATACTCCTCCTCTAAATTAAGCGTGGTGCCTTTGCTGATGAAAAGTCTGTCTAATGACCATAATAAATGGTTTTTGTTAAAAAAAGAAAGCTCAGCATTGCCATAACCTCGGCCTCGGTGGATGAAGACTTGGCCTGAGCCTAGGGCTTTAACTTCCTGTACTTCCGGTTGAGTCAGTAAATCTGCAAGAGGCGCTGGAGATTTGAGCTCTTTGCTAAGTTTGTCGTAGGCTCCTTGATTATCATCATTCTCGCCAACGAGTTCGTTTATGGCTGCGTTCAAACCCTTTTTGAGAACAGAATCTCTTGCTGCACGTGAGTCATCAAACTGCTTTAATTCTAAGTGGTTAAAAAAGTGTTTGAGAATGTTCTTCTGCATATCGAGAGAGATTTCTTTTTTGCGCAATAAGAGATTTTGGCTTGCAGACACTTCTGGTTTTCGTTCAGAGTTATCTTTGCCCAGTTGTAGACTGAGCGAACTCTCTTCTTCAGAGCGAGTTGGCTCTGGTTGCTGCTCTTGAGCCGTGCGCCCTTGAAGTGAATGTGAAGATAATGCACTGATTTCTTCTGTGTTTGACCTTGCGGGCTGTGCTTGCGCTGCTCCATAAGCATTTATGGCTCCAGCTCGGTATGGGTTTCTAGGAGGGGTGGTGAAGGCAGGGCTGTCTTTTTTGATATAAGAATGTTGAGTCGGAGGTGCTGGGGTATTAAGCTTCCTGTCTTGTGACTCATCTAGGCAATATAATTGGTATCCTTCAAACTCAAAAACATCACCATGGCATAAACTCACCATGTGCGTGATAGGCTTTTGATTGAAAAGTATGGGGGTATTTTCGTTTAACGGCTTAAAATTGATTCCATCACCCTGTTTGATAAACATGCCAAAGCGAATGGGGGTTTGGGAGGGACCAAGAGAAATATCACATTCTTCCCCGAAACCTAAGGTGCTGACTAGACGTTGGAGTTCATGCTTTTTTTCAGAACCACGGGGGTCAATAATGTTAATATTCATAAAAGCTCAATTGGTCTATTAGGCAGTGTGATATTACACAAAGGATAGAAACGGGAAGTCGATGTAAATGTAAAGAAAAAATCTCTAGACAAATTTGTTTTTTTTTAATACTGCCGACGTCGTGTAAAGGAGGCTCAATGCAAAGTTCAATAGGGAGGCTAGGTGTCTTTCTGCTGATTATTTGTGGCATTGTTTCTTACTTATGGATTGGGGTTGGCCTTTTCGAAAAAGTTAAGAGTAGTGCTATAGGTATAGAACTGCGCTCCTTAGACAGAATGCTTCAAGGCCATAAATTCACTCAAGGCTCTTACCCAAAAGATTTGTTGGAATATTTACATTCAAAAACAAAGAATTTATCCGGTAAAACAATTGGTGCTGACCCTTGGGGGACCTTATATCGTTATGAATCGTCTCGCAGTGGTTTTAAAATTAGTTCAGCGGGTCCAGATAGAACTTTTGAAAGTGAAGATGATGTGACGTGGGTGAGGGATAAACGTAAAAGTGAACTTGTCGTCAGTAAAACCAAATTGAGTAAAAGGAGCCGAGTTCGTAAAATTGTTGCTCAAGCGCCTAAAGGTGATGTCTTTTTGCAAGATTTTCACGATTTACTTAAAAGTGAATTAAATAGAGGCGTTGGTCAGGAATCTTCTAAAGAAATTGCCAACATATTGGAAATACATATCTCTCAATTGAAATTTGAGTAAGCAATTTTTAAGTATTGATGATCACTATATTCCTCGAGTTCGAGAGGGTGTCAGTGTGGAAGAGGTCGTCTCTAGAGCGGCTCCAAGAAATTATGTGCTGATTCACCCTGAGACCCACCTTTTGAGGTCCATGGCTTTTAAGGATTATTTCCTTTGGCAAAGTATTGATGGCAGCAAGTCTTTAGGTCAATTAAAACAAGAGTATTACCAGAAGTTTAAAGTTCTGCCGACGCAGCATATATCAGACCTTGTGAGGCATTGGCTTGAAAAAGATTTTCTAGCGGGTGGCGAAGAATATCAATCTTTGCCGGTGAAGGAATCACGGGTATTAGGCCTTATTTCTAATAGTTTAAGTTCACTTTTCCTTCGAAATTCTTTGGGACCAGTGGCCATGTTGTTTTCTTCGCGCTGGGCCAGCTATTTATTTGTGATCCTGAGTTTTGCACTGATGGCAGGAGTTGTCTACGAAGGAGGGCTAGCTGTCTTTACTCAAGTTTTCTCCATGGGGATCCCCATGAGCCGAATTCTTATCTATGGAACTGTTGCGATCTACTTGATTATTGCCCTAAAATCATTTTTCCGTTTAGGGTGTTTATTTCGGGGCCCACGCTATCGCGGTGATCGCATGAGTATGGGTTTCTTCTTTTTATTCCCTTTCTTTCGTATTGCGACTGTGGGTTTTTTGCTTAAACCTCAGGAACAAAGAGTTTATACTCATTTAAATGGTTGGGTTATCTCTTTGTTTTTATCTGGTTTATGCTTTTCTGTGTTTCTTTTTGTTCCTGCAGATCTCATGGGTGGCATGTCTGCGACATTAGCGAGCGTAGGTCTTGAGAATGTGAAAGTGGAATTGATTTTCCTTTGCATGGGATTTGCCTCATTGGTTGAATTTGTTGTGAATAGTTGCCCCTTCTTCCGTTCTAACATGATTTATCTCATTGATGAATTTACTTCAGGCATTCCCGTTAGAATTTTAAGTAAGCTTTATCTTAAAGATGCGGCCTTTTTTAAAGATGAAAAAAGCCCTGGGGATGTGAAAATGGTTAAGGTTTACTTAACCTTGTCTTTTATTTGGGTGATTTTCGGTAGTAGCTTTTTGCTGACAGGCATGTCACGTTTATCTGAAGGCCTGGCTGATGAATTGCAGGAGCATGTCAATTTAGGAGCTGATGCTCAGGGTATTTTGCAATTATTGCTCTATTCCCCTGTGATTATGGGCTTTCTCTACTTATTTTGGCGCTTGGTCCAGCCATTTGTGGAAAGGCAAAGGCAAAATCCTATCTGGAAAAACCCCATGGTTCTCAATATGGCATTTCTTGCTATTGCTCTTGTGGTGAGCGTTGCCTATTATTTTTTACCTCAACTTCTCATGAGAACTTGTGTTTCTGTTTTTGTGGGTTTCTCTCTGATGAAACTTTACCGTTCAAGTGGGGTCTTTGTTTTAGCGACTTCAAAAGCACAGCTTCATTTGCAGGTTGTCACTTTAGCTCTCGTGATCCTTTCCATTGTTCTTTTGGAGCCATTAATTTTAGCTGGCTTAGGGGTGGTCTGGCTGGTGTTTTCTGGCTGGCAGTTTTATTATATTTCTCCTTCTTCTGTAACTTGGCGAGCTAAATCGATAGCAGTGGCGACCTTGTTGGCGGTGCTCATCTTTTTTGGAGCCTATTCTTTGGGTTTAGCTCCAGGCTTATCTTGGCTTTGGCTATTTTCTGCAGGGCTTTGGATGAGCCTGTTTATTTGGATGCATAGCGGGGATTTAGGTGCTTCTTTTTGTCAGGCAACTCTAGCATCATTAGCCTTTTTTGCGGCGTGTCTCTTTTTTGAAGCAGATGCTAAACTTGGTGAGAGTTTTATTTGCTTAGGGGTTATTTGCTCTTTGATGTGGGGGCTTTCCATGTATGCAGGGGGCCTTAATATCTTAAAGAAAGCGCCGAGTTGCATTCAATCTTTTCCAGGTGAAAACAAACAATCTTTAGAAGAAACACTCTCGATTATTGCAGCCTCATTACTGGGGCATTCAATCGTGAAAGCTCAACAAGAAGTACAAAGTGGTGCCGGAGGTGCTATGAGAGCGTACGAGAAATGGTTCTCTCGATTGCTATCCCCAGAATATTTGCGAATTTTTCTAAAAATTAGCCTTTCAGCTGTGAGCTGGGAAGAGCGTGGGCAATGGTCGGAAAAAGTGGCGAACTATAAACTCACTGAACTTGAAGACAAAGTTTCCTTGACCTTGGAAAAAAGGATTCACCTGCTTCGTTCCCAGTTGCTATTCAAAGGCTTCAAGTCTTCTGAACTTGTTGATTTAGCTCAGTATTTTGAAATTATTTCCTACCAAGAGGGTGATTTAATCGTTAAACAAGAAGATGAAGGGCACCCTTATCTTGAAATAATGGTGAGTGGGCAGGCCTTGATGGAAAAAGATACATCTGATAAAATCCGCTCTGTCTTGGCTGAACTTAAGAGTCGCGATGCCATTAGAAGTGAAGATCTTGTCAGAGATAATCGTTATGACTTCAGTGTGCGCTGCTTAAGCGATGTGGTCACTCTACGTCTACATAGAAATCATTTTATGAGTTGGGGGCAGAAGTCCCCTGAGCTACTCTATAAGGTTGTCGACTCTATGCAGTTGGCTGATATGATTATGAATTTATCCCTATTTCGTGATTTCTCTGCTTCCCAGGTGCGTCTAGTTATGGAGCAGCTCAAGAAGAAGAGCCTAATGGAGGGAAAGGTCATCATTGAACAAGGAGAAGAGGGTGATGAATTCTATCTTCTTGATGAAGGAAAGGTTGAGATTATTATTAAC
>JADGBV010000281.1 GCA_015231345.1 Planctomycetota bacterium | reverse complement strand
TGAGGGATGTCATATTATTTAGATCCTCCACCGCTTACAGGATAGCTTTTGCTATTTTCCTTTAAAAACTTTGATGAGAGTTTGCGAAATTTCCAAAAACACACCCGCGCAAAATTGCGGGGTCTCTACATTTTATCATCAATTTCGCCATGAACCAGTAGGCAAGCATATCGTTAGAGTGTGCACGGGGACAGCGTGCCATGTAGCTGGCGCTCGTAATCTATATGAGGAGTTTTTAAAGGAAATGGGCTTTCCCGAAGCAGAAGCGGGAGCCAGTTTAACAGATAGCATGGGGCTTTTTTCCATTGAAGAAGTGGCGTGTTTAGGGTGTTGTTCTTTAGCTCCTTGTGCTCAAATCGACCAGGAAATTTATGGCCCGATTGTTTCGGGAACGACAAAATCAATCCTTCAAGAAGTTAAAGAAGGGGAGGGGCAAGTTAATGCCGAGTTGCCAACTTTATCTCATCCCATACCTGAAGGCAGTGTGGAAATACGAATCGCTCTTGATTCTTGTTGTATAGCGCAAGGCGCAAAGCAAGTCTACGAATCATTTTTGCGAATCATCCACAGTGATAAGTTAAAAGTCAAACTGAAATCAGTTGCTTGCGTGGGTTTGAGCTGTAAGTCTCCTTTAGTGAGCGTTTATCAAGATAATCAAGAGTCAATGATTTACGGCCAAGTTAAGGCAGAAGATGCTAAAGCTATTTTGTACCGTCATAGCCCTCCTCATATCATTAAAAAGTTCAATTTTCATATTTCACGAGCAGTGGACTTGCTTTTAAATGATCGTAATTGGGAAAGCATTAAGAATAAAGAATTGGCTCGAGGTAAAGAAAAGTCTGATCACTTCTTGAATCCACAGGTGCGTATTGCAACTGAGTATTCTGGCGAAAGTGACCCTTTGAATATTCACGAATATAAAGAAAGAGGCGGATTTGTTGCCCTGGAAAAGTGCCTTAAGGTCCTGTCGCAAGAAGAAGTGCTTCAAGAGATTAAAAGTTCCGGATTAAGAGGTCGGGGGGGTGGGGGATTCCCAACGAGTATTAAGTGGACTCTTGTGAAAGAACAAAATTCAGAAGAAAAGTATGTTATTTGTAATGGTGATGAAGGTGATCCGGGTGCATTTATGGATCGTATGATCCTTGAGTCCTATCCTTTTAGGGTTATCGAAGGTTTGGCCATTTCAGCTGTCACAACAGGAGCCAAAGAAGGAATCTTTTATATACGGGCAGAGTACCCATTAGCTGTAGAGCGAATTAATCAAGCTTTGGATATTTGTTACCAAGAAGGTGTCTTGGGAGACAATGTTCTTGGCTACGACTTTAAGTTTAACTTAAAAGTTTTTCGTGGAGCAGGTGCGTTTATTTGCGGTGAAGAAACGGCTCTTATTGCATCCATCGAAGGCGGGAGGGGAACCCCTAGAGCCCGTCCACCTTATCCAGCCGTGCAAGGTTTATGGAAGAAACCGACTCTCATTAATAATGTTGAGACCTTAGCCAATGTGCCTTATATCATTCGTAATGGTGCTGCTGCTTTTGCTCGCTATGGGACAGAAGAAAGTAAGGGCACAAAGGTTTTTGCTTTAGCCGGAAAGGTTAAGCGAGGGGGGCTTATAGAAGTTCCCATGGGCACAACCTTCAAGCAAATTGTGAATGATATTGGTGGTGGCATCATTGACGATCGTCGCTTTAAAGCGGTACAGATTGGTGGGCCATCAGGAGGGTGCATTCCCGCAAGTTTAGCTGACACCCCCATTGAATATGAGGGGCTTAAAAAACTGGGTGCAATTATGGGATCTGGAGGCTTGGTCGTTCTCGACGATAAAGATTGTATGGTGGAAATTGCTCGATATTTTGTTCAGTTCACCAAAGAGGAAAGCTGCGGTCAATGCTCCATTGGTCGCTTGGGCACAACGCGTTTATATGAGATGCTGACTCGTTTAGTGGAAGGCAAAGCCAAGAAAAAAGACATCGATGAGTTAAAACGATTGGGTGATATGGTGCAGAAAGGAAGTCTTTGTGGGTTATGTAAAACAGCTCCTAATCCACTACTCACGACCTTAAAGTATTTCCCTGAAGAATATGAAGCTCATATCAATGGTCGCTGTCCAGCTGGTAAATGCAAAGACCTCATTAAGTATGAGATTATGGATAACTGCATTGGCTGTACACGTTGCGCTCAGTACTGCCCGACAGATGCTATTCCAATGGTGCCATTTAGAAAACATGAGGTCATACACGACTTATGCATAAGTTGTAATAAGTGCTATGAAGTTTGTCCTGAAGATGCGGTATTTATAAGGTAAACTATGGCAAAGGTCAGTTTTACATTTGATGGACAGGAAATAGAAGCGGAAGAAGGTTCCCCTCTTATTGATGCCGCAAGGAATGCCGGTTTTCAAATACCCAGCATGTGTTACAAAGAGGGCTACTGTGCGCAGAATTCTTGCCTGACTTGTGTGGTGAAAATCAATGGAAATCCCAATGTGGTGCCATCTTGCTCAAGGCCAGTTGAAGCCGGTATGGTGGTTGATTCAGATTGTGATGAGGTTTGGGATGTTCGTAAGACTGCCTTAGAACTTATATTAAGTGATCATATCGGCAATTGTTACGCTCCCTGCACGGCCATATGTCCAGCTAAAATGGAAATCCCCCAAATGCTTAGACAGGTGGGTGAGGGCGACTATAAAGGAGCGATAAAAACCGTCAAAAGAGATATTCCATTCCCAGCCATACTGGGGAGAATTTGCCCTGAGGTTTGTGAAGGTGGTTGCCGTCGAGGTCGTTACGATTCCCCTGAAGCCATTTGCTCCATTGAAAGATTTGTCGGCGACCAGGATCTTTTAAGTGAAAAACCTTACCGACCAGAAATAAAAAGCAGCAAAGGCATTAAGGTAGCTATAGTAGGGGCTGGCATTACTGGCTTAACTGCAGCTTATTACTTGATTTGCGAAGGTTTTGATGTTGATGTTTATGAGGCCACGGATAAACCTTGGGGGAGCCTTAATAGTCAGTTTTCCACTGCGGAATGTCCCGATAAAATCAAAAGTGCTGAAGTTTCATTTCTAGAAAGTTTAGGGATCAAGATTCATTATAAACAGGCTTTGGGGGAAACTATTAGCTTGGAACAATTAGGAGAGTCTCACCAAAGTACTATTCTTGCTTTAGGCAAAGTGGATGTGGATTTGATTGAGTCGCAGGGCTTAGAAATGAAAGCTAAGAAAGTTGCCATTAATGCAAAGACCATGCAAAGCACAATCAAACATGTTTTTATTGCAGGGGCGATGCATCATGCTAAGGATCGCAAGGTCTACTCCATTGCTGCAGGGAAATCTGTGAGTATTTCTGTTCGTCAGTACCTCGAAGGTAAACCCATTGTGGGGAGGGATAAACGATTTAACTCCCTGAGCCCCACCATGAAGAAAGACGATATCCACATAACGCTTGAGAAAACGGTGAATACCAAAGAGCGTTACTCTCCTGATGGTAAGCTTGGCACTGCTTTTTCGGCCGAAGAAAAACCGGCTTTCGCTAATGATATTGCCGCTTTAGAGTCCGATCGTTGTTTGCATTGTGATTGCCGTGCCAAAGATGCTTGTGATCTAAGGGATTATTCCGAGCTTGTAGGGGCAAGTCAAAAGCATTATCAAGGCAAAACGCGAGGTTTCCAAGCGCTCAATCAAGAAGACCATATTCATTTAGATAGTGGAAAATGTTTGCAATGCGGCTTATGTGTGCAGATCAGTCAGGATAATGGCGAAAAATTGGGTTTAAGCTACGAAGGCCGGGGCTTCAATACAAGAATCGTGGTGCCTTTCGGCCAAAATTTGAGTGATGCATTAACCCATACAGCAAAAGAATGCGCTGAGGCTTGCCCCACTGGAGCTATCTCTTTTAAAGAAGAAGAGCCAACGGTGAATAACCCGACAGAAGTGGTGGAGGCTAAGAAAAGCTAAATTGTCTATGAAACTCCTCATTTTTCTCTCGATTGCTTTACTTGGATATGATTCTCTTTTTGCAGAAGTTATAGTCCAAAAGCGCGTTAACTCATGGGATCAACCGGGTTACCTTATGGTTGTGATCACCATGATACTTGTCTTTTTACTGGCCGCTTTGGCCACTCTACTAGAAAAGAAACGAAAAGGCAAATGACAATCCCTGATGCCGTAACTCAAAAAATTGATGAGATCATCAAATATGTCGGAGAGACTCATGGTATACCTTTAGCCTGGGACCGAATGGAATCGTTCTTAGGGGATAGAGCCTGTGTTTTTTACCCCGTAAAAATGGTCTATGATGCGGACCCGCTACAAGAAGGCGAATTTGCCTATATGCACCAAGTCGATAAAGATCCAGGAAAGGGGTTTATGCTATACATGCATTCGGAATTTAAAGATAAGCATGATGCCCTGCCTTGCCTCATTGCCTATCATATTGCTGTTGTGAATTTTGGTGTAGATGTTCATTATCATATTGCCGAATCTTTAGGGGCTCGGCTAATGTCTATGGATGTGGATGATTATTATAATAAAGCTCTTTCGCTATATGAGTCTTTACCAGCTTCAAGGAATGAAGCTTAGACCATGGCTACGGAGGAATTCTTAAGCTACAAAAGATGCCGCTTTCGCTCTAAGCTTCCCTATAACCGTTCTTATTTGAAATCTCATTATTGGTTATTGGAAGAGGAGAGTGGAGTTTATCGAATAGGTTTGAGTAAATTTAGTACAAGAATGGTCGGTGAATTAGTTGAGTTTTCTTTTGACTGTGAGTCGCAAGTGCAAGTCGAGCAAGGTGAAGTGATCGGCTTTTTAGAAGGCTTCAAGGCTACGGCAGATATTTATGTGCCTTTGAGTGGTACCTTCCTCGGAGCCAATGCAGATCTGGATATAAACCCCGAAGCTTTCAGCAAGGATCCTTATGAGAGCGGCTGGCTATACAGAATGCAAGGTCAGCTAGAGGGAGAGGTTTTGGATGTTCATGGCTATGCGGCCTACTTAGATGCGACTATAGATAGGATACAAGAGGAGAAAAAAGCCCATGAAGAAGGAGCTAATTAGCCAGATGAATAGCGAAGAGGAGAAAAAAGCCCATAAGGAACCCTGATGAGTAGCAAACATAATAAAACAGCTCTTTACGTTATGATCGGCGGCTTCCTAGGTGCAGGAAAGACAACCAGCGTCATTAAACTTGCAGAGT
>JADGBV010000280.1 GCA_015231345.1 Planctomycetota bacterium | reverse complement strand
GGTATATATTTTTTATTGTCTCATTTTGGGAGGGTTAAAACCCTCGCCTTTCAGGCGACAGCTTTAGCATGAGGCTTGCACAGAGGCCTGTATGGACGATTACAGGCACGGAGCTCACACAGTTTTCCAGATTCATCTGCATCTGGTGTGGATGACCAAATACCGAAAGCAGATCACCAGTGTCCGGGACATAAGTTTTACAGACACGCAACATAATGTTTGTAATTAGAAAAAAACGATTATTTGTTTGTATAAATGAATGATCAGCGCTTATTTGGCTTAATATCGCAGTAGACAGAAAGAGCTTTAAGCTTTATGGGGCAGTATGAAGGGGCCTGGTTACAAAAGCTTTGCGCCAGTGGTTTTACCATAAAGATCTTCGGGTAGACTGTTTGCACTACACATTCAAATTGAACTAAAATGCGACTTTTAAGTGTTTTAACAACGCCCAATCCCGATGCTTTAAAATTTACCACAGAAGACACTCTTCTTAAAGAAGGTAGCCGTTCTTTTACCAGCCAGACTGCAGCAGAAAACGACCCTCTAGCGAAAGCCCTATTTGCCCTTGAAGGGGTCAGTAGTGTTTTTTACATGTCCAATTTTATCACTGTAAACAAGAGTATGGATATCTCTTGGGATGAACTGGAAAATAGAATTGCTGCTATTATCCGAGAATTCCAGTTAAATGTGAAAGAAGAGGATTCTGGCAAAGAAGACTCATCAGAGAATGTTGGGGATGTGGATTATGCTAGCTTAAATCCCGCTCAAAAGATTTTATCCATCGACAGATTGCTCGATAAGGAAATTCGTCCAGGTTTGGCCGGTGATGGTGGAGGCCTTGAAATTGTTTCTCTTGAGGAGAATATTTTGCAAATTCACTACGAAGGGGCATGTGGGACTTGTCCTAGCAGCACCACGGGAACCCTGATGTATATTCAGAGTGTTTTGAGGACTCATTTAGACGAAGATTTATCTGTCATACCTGTCTAATTTTAGCTTGGCTTTTTTGCGGATATCTTGACTGTAAAGGCCTTTTGGTAGACTTATTTCCACCCTTTACCCTTTATTGATATAATATAAAAAAATGTCTGAAGATACTTTCTCATTTACCGACGCCAATTTTGCTGAAAGCACAGCTTCTGGAGTTGCCCTGGTTGATCTTTATGCTGACTGGTGTGGACCCTGCAAAATGATGGCGCCACTAATCGATAAAGTTGCTGCTCAATATGCCGGAAGAGCCACTGTGGGTAAACTCAATGTTGATGACAGCCCCGAAGCTGCTGGGCAATTGGGCGTAACAAGTATTCCAACTGTAGTTGTCTATAAAGATGGGGAAGAAGTTGAGCGTTTGGTTGGAGCTCAAAGCGAAGCCAACCTCCAAAAAGTTCTCGACAATCATCTTTAAGATCTCTATACATTGACTCAGATAGAGTCATTTCGAGGTTTAGAGCCTAAAATTCATAATGGCGCCTGGATTGCACCAGGTGCTATTATTGTTGGCGATGTAGAAATTGGTGATAAATCTAGCGTATGGTATGGTTCTGTCGTCCGTGGCGATGTGAATACGATTCGCATAGGCCAATATTGCAGTATTCAGGACGGTTCAATTGTGCATGTGAATCAGAGCCCCTCCCATCCAACCGTAATGGGTGATTATGTGACCATAGGTCACAAAGTCTGTCTTCACGGTTGCACATTGCAAGATGAAACCTTAGTGGGCATTGGTGCCAATATTTTAAATGGTGCCATCATCGAGAAGCATTCTATTGTTGCTGCTGGTGCGCTTGTAAGAGAAGGTCAAGTCGTTAAAGAGGGGACTTTGGTAGCAGGAGTTCCTGCTAAAGAAATTCGTATTTTGAGTGAGAAAGAAAGGGAAATGTTCAAAAAGCATGCCATTCATTATTGGGATGATTTGGCGGCCCATTATCCACCTACAAAGATCTAAATTCAGGTAGCTTCGGTTTGACACGAACCGAGCTATGAGATAATTCTGAGCTATGCTTCGCTTCTTATATTTACTGACTATTTGCTTTTCTTTTGGGCTAATGCCTGCCCTTGCTGGAGACCTTAGCGATCAATCAATCAGGACTTCGAGTGGCAATTTGCTGGAGTCCACGCAAGGTCTAAGCTCTGGAAACAGTTTATTTGAGTCCACTCAAGCTCTAAGTTCAGGCAATAAGTTGTCAGCTCAGGCCGATGATCAGTCTGCAGAATTACCACCAGCGATCATTATTACCATAGAGGGGGAGTTTAAGCCATTACTCCTAACAACTCTCGAACGCAGGGTTGATGAAGCCCTTGGCGAAGGTGTGGAGCTTATTGTCTTTCGCATAAAAAGCCCTGGAGGGCGCCTGGATGTCACTTACGATATGTGTCGTTATGTCTTTGAATTAGATATTAAGACCATCGCCTTTGTTGAAGACAACGCTTATTCAGCGGCTGCTCTATTTTCTCTCTCCTGTGACGATTTATATATGAAGCCCCGAAGCTCCATTGGAGACTGCGAGCCCATTATGATGAGTTCGGATGGCTATAAGACCATGGGCGCTAAAGTTCAATCACCCTTAATGGAACGATTTCGCCGCTTTGCCGATGAAAATGGCTACCCAGTCGTTCTTTCCGAAGCCATGGTGCGTTCTGAATTGGAGATTCTCAGGTTAACGGAAAAAGCGAGTGGCAACTTGGTTTTTATGCGAACGGAAGACTATAACCTTTATAGCGATGAAGAAAAAGAACAATATAGCGATAAAAAGATAGCCTGTTATAAAGGTGAATTGTTGACTATCAGTGAAAAGGAAGCTTTAGAATTAGGTTTTTCAAGCGGGACTTTTAAAGACCCTCAAGCGCTTCTAGAGCACCTTGGCTACCGTGAGCGCATCGCTCTAAGCGATTTAAATGAGACTGAATCATTTATCAATAACTGGGAAGGTTTCGCTCCCATGCTTCTTATGATTGCCATTTTTTGTTTGTATCTTGAATTCAAAACCCCTGGTATTGGCATATTCGGTGCTTTAAGTGCTGTTGCTTTTGCGGCTTTTTTTATTGGCAAATTTTACCAAGGACAGGCGAATTATTTAGAAGTAATGTTATTTATTTTGGGGGTAGCCCTCATTTTTCTGGAGCTTTTTGTTTTTCCTGGTTTTGGTTTGCCTGGGATCGCGGGCACAATATTAGTGCTCATTTCTTTGGTTTTAGCTATGCAAGATTTCTCATTGCCAAGCACAGATGCCAATATGGATGAGTTTATTCATAACTTGGCCACAGTATGCATGAGCTTCTTGGTGCCCACATTCCTTTTTGTCGCCATCTTGTTTGTCGGCCCTAAATCTACTGCCAGCGGCCCATTATTTGGTTTATTTCATAATAGTTCTCAAAATCTCCACGGAGTGAGTGAAGATGAAACGCAGGCTCAGGTGAGTGCAGAAAAAAAACTGGTGGGAGTGAAAGGTGTCACCAAAACGTCACTTGTTCCAGGCGGCAAAGCCGAGATAGAGGGACGACTGATGCAGGTTGCTACTCGAGAGGGCTGGATAGATGAAGGCGTTGATATTGTTGTAGTTGAACAAGAGGGGAATCAATTAATGGTTTCTGCTTTTGATAAAATTGAAGAAAGAAAATCCGAGGAGACTTAAATGTATGAAGTAGCTTTTATTATCGTTGCATTAATTTTTATATTAGTATTTACTACTTTTGCACTCAAGTTTGGTTTGGTGTATTGCCGGGCCTTATTTGCTGGGGTTCACGTGGGCTTTTTCAATTTGGTGGGTATGTGGATACGTCGCGTGAATCCATCTATGGTTGTTGATAGTCGCATTATTGCCATTAAAGCTGGGCTAGATATTAGCTATGACGACTTAGAAACTCATTACCTTGCCAATGGAAATATCATCAATGTTACTCGTTCTCAGGTGATGGCCGCCAAGGCACAAATCGATTTAAATTGGGAGCAGGCCTGCGCCATAGATTTGGCTGGTCGTGATATACTTGAGGCGATGCGTACGAGCACAAACCCTAAAGTGATTGACGTTCCTAAACAAGATGTCTCTGGTGCCACTTCTTTTATTTCAGCGATTTCAAAAGATGGTATTCAGCTAAAAGTTAAGGCTCGTGTCACTGTTCGCACCAACTTAGCGCAGCTTATCGGTGGTGCTGTTGAAGACACGATTATTGCCAGGGTAGGTGAAGGTATTGTGACAACGATTGGTTCATCTGAAAATCATAAAAAAGTCCTCGAAAACCCCGATCTTATCAGTAAAACTGTTCTGAGTCGCGGCCTAGATAATGGTACGGCATTTGAGATTCGCTCCATTGATATTGCTGATGTGGACGTTGGTGATAATATTGGCGCTAAGCTTCAAGCTGACCAAGCGGAAGCCGATAAATTTGTGGCTCAAGCTAAAGCTGAAGAGCGCCGGGCGATGGCGGTGGCCGCTGAGCAAGAAATGCGAGCGAATGTGGAAGAAAACCGAGCTAAAGTTGTTTTGGCTGAGGCTGAAGTGCCACTAGCCATGGCTGAAGCATTCAAAACAGGGCGCCTAGGTGTGATGGATTACTACCGTATGCAGAATATCCAATCCGACACAAGTATGCGTGAATCTATTTCTAAAGATAAAAAATAGGAGATCATTTAAGAGTGGGTATGGAATGGGAGCAGTTTAGTCAGATATTATATCTGCTCATCATTTTTTTAGCTCCTGCTATTATTAATATATTTAAGCGATTTAAGGGCCAAGATGAGGACGAAACTGATCAGCGGCCTAAAAATTCACAGAAAAAAAAATCCCCTATAGGCTCCATAGAGGAACTTCTGAGGTCTCAGGGGCTGACGCTTAACACTGAATCTCAGAGTGCTGATCAGGGGCAAAAAACTTCACAGCACCAAGGCCATTCTCAGCAAGAGCATAACACTTCGCAACAAGAAGGAGCTGCTCGACAAGCCCAATCTCATTCAGCGAAGACTTCGCCTAAGTGGAAGTCTCAAGCTTCGACGAGGAAGAGTAAGCAACTCTCTGAACCAAGTCCAGTAAAAAGTAGAGCATTAAATACTTTGGCTGAGGCCAAAGAAGAACGACTCCGAAAAGCCGATGCACAGCCAGAAGGAGCTAGAGCCTCAACGGCTTTAGGCAGACTTCGTCAAGAAGAGGGCCGAGTCTTACGTGAGCATGAAGAGTCACTTCTCGCCAATGTAGACTCAGCATCCATGAAAGAGAAAATGATTTGGCGAGAAATATTAGGCCCCCCAAAGGCACTGGAGCCAGGGGCTTAATG
>JADGBV010000027.1 GCA_015231345.1 Planctomycetota bacterium | reverse complement strand
TAGGCAGGTTGAGCCTCTATTGGCAAGAGGCGAGGATGTGATGAAAATGATTTCAGGTCTGAGCGAAGAAGCTGATGGAGTGGTTAAGGAATTAAAGCTCCTTCTGGCTGCACTTAATGCAAGTAAAGGGACTGGAGGGAAATTAGTCTACGAAGATGCCCTGTATGAAAATATCAATGAATTACTCGAATCAGGCACCTCTTTAGTGCAGATGCTTGAAGAGAATCCTTCTTCGCTTATTTTCGGTAAGCGAAAAAAGAAGAAGGCTGATGACGAAGAAGAGTCTGAATCATCTTATAAGCGGACGCGCTTTCAAGGAAGACATAAAGCTGCAAATTAGCTTAAATAAGGAAATATTATGAAATTGAATTGTTTACTGCTTTTGAGTGTATTAGGTCTGTGCCTTGCCTGTGGCGGAGGTGGTGGCGAAGGTAGTGCCGCCTTAGAGGAGGAGCAGGATAACCCGAATGCCAATATTGTCACAGGAGCTTTATATGCAATTCGCTATTCTGAATCAACTCTTAATCAGCCAACTTTAAGCATTGGTCATGCCGATTCTGTTTCTCATGAAGGTTTGGAGGGTGCTTTTAGCGGTACTGGGGATTTATTAGGAGGAGCCAAAGCTTCCGATACAGAAAATACCCCAGAAGTTTTGCTTATTTTGCGCAAAGGTAATTTGTCCGCCTTGGCGTCGGGGAACTACAATGCAGCCGTTTATGGGGTGCCTTCTGGTTTACAGAAGACCTGTGTGGGTCAATTTCAGTTGAGTATTTCCAGCAATGTGACGATTAGTCCTTATAATATCTCTGCAGAAAATGATAATATTTCACATATAGAGGCTGAATTCCCCTCTGCGTCAATATCAGTGAACTCAGGCTCTGTTACCTGGGGGGATTGGACCGGAGGTTTATCTCAAGATGGTTCACTGATGCTTTTGGGTTTAAGTCAGGGAAGCGCAAAACTCTATATGATCGTCTCAGCCCAGAGTTCGGCACAGCTTAGCGATATAGAAGGAGAAGAATTTAATAACGTAACAGCTATTCAGTATAAAAGCGATAATAATGAAGTGGTGGCAGCCTCTGGTTTTGGTCCTACAAGCTTTTTAAATACGGGAAAATTAAGGTTTAACGACATGGCCTTTACTCAGTCATCTTATGAAATCACAGTGCCTACGGGTAATAGAAGTTATCGTTTGGATGAAAATGATAGCAGTATTCTGGACTTGAGTGCTGAAGAAGGAGGGGATATAACTGAGGAAGGCTTTGTGGCCTCTGGGGCAGATGTGGTGATTATCATTAATCCAGATAATGAAGATCGTCCTTCTTTAGTGACGTTATTCAAATAGAAATTTTAGGCTATCATGTCAATTTGACATGCATTCTCTTTCGTTACACTGCCCAGCAATGGAGGATCGTTATGAAATCATTGATTAAAGTGTGTTTGTTGAGCTTATTTTTGGCCCTGCTAGTCGGGTGTCAATCCAAGGGAATTGTCTCCCCAGCAGCAACTTTTTCAAATGAAGGCCTTACTTTTGAGCGTAAGGATATCGTTCTTAAAGATATTCCCCTCCCTCCTGATTTTGTGCTCGTTAAGGGCTCTTTTGCTCATGGCACAGAGACTTTTCGTTATGGCGAATTTATTTATAAAGGCACTTTATCAGTTGATGATTTATTTTACTACTACCAACGCCAAATGCCTACGTCACACTGGCGTGAAGCATCCTCTAATTTAAGCGAAACGAGTGGCCGAATTAAATTCGAGAATGAATATGAATTTTGCACTGTATTAGTGCGTGAGAGTAATGTGACTGAAATGAAAATCATTGTTGAACAGAAGAAATCTTAAGCATGAGTCAAGATAAAGATAATATACAGGGCGACCGAGTCATAGAGTATTTAGAGCGTATTCAACACTGGGTTGAATCCAATTATAAAATGCTGATCTTTTTTGTTGTCGTCGCTTTTGCTTCTGCATGGGGTTGGCAATATAAAGTTGATGCTGAGGTTTCTCAGCAAATGGATTATTGGACAGAGGTCTCTAAACTAAAAACAATTGAAGAGAAAAGTTCTTTTGTCCAAAGCCATCCTGATGCCGATTCTGCGAGTATTTTATGCTTAACCTTAGCTCGTGAGGAGCTTGATGAAGGTAAGTATAAAGAAGCTTTGGGGCACCTCAATATTTTCCTCAACAGTAATCCCAAGCACCCTTTAGAAGCTACAGCTTACGTTCTTCGTGCTTATGCTAATGAAGAATTGGGTGATAAAGACGCTGCCCTTTTGGATTATCAAAAAGCTTCTGGCGAAGACCGCGCTGTTGCAATGGTAGCCGATCAGGCACTGGAACGTTTAAAACAGTAATTTGAGTGTGACCAGCCGTGGCTAAACGGGTATTAAGCGAAGAAGAGATTGTCAAAGATCGCCTTGCTTATTTAGGGACTCTTGCTGGTGGTTTAGCTCATGAAGTGAGATCACCGCTTAACAGCATTCATTTAAATATTGAAATGCTTGAGAAGGCTGGTTGTGAGCAGGAAAACCAAGAGGGCATAGATAAGTTTAATAAGCGTGTTGGCAGAATTAAACTCGAGGTGAGTAATTTACAAAAGACCCTAACGGAGTTTTTGCAATTCGCTAAACCTCCAGGTGTTAAAAGGATGGCTACCGATTTAAAGGACTATCTGCATGATGTAGTTGAGTTTATTGATGCTGAGCTAAATCGTGAGAATATTCGAGTTAAATTTAACATTGCCGAGCATTCATACCCCGTATTAATTGATAGGCGTCAAATGGAGCAGGTATTGCAGAACTTACTATTCAATGCTCGTGATGCCATGTCAGAGGGTGTGATTACTATATCCACATATGAAAATAATCATCATGTTTTTATTGAACTGGAAGATGAAGGTCCAGGCATGGACGAAGACGTGAAAGAAAGAATTTTTGATGCTTTTTTTACGACGAAAAAGAAAGGCACTGGTTTAGGCTTGGGGATTTGTAGGCGAATTGTGGATGAGCATAATGGCGGCCTTGAAGTTGAGTCGCCTTTGAAAAACGGCAAAGGTTGTATCTTCCGTATTATTTTACCCAAAGAAAAACTTCTTAGTTATTCCCCTGAAAATGAAGATGCATCTGTATGAAACTTAATGTATTAGTTGTCGAAGATAATGAGGTTGCTGGTGAATCATTACTGGAACTTCTCGAAGAATTCGACTACAAAGGTGTGCTTAAGGCGACAGCTGAAGAAGGACTAGAAACGATTCAGAAGTCAGATATCGATATTGTTCTCGCAGATTTAGCTTTGCCTGGTCAAGATGGCATGTGGTTACTTGAGCAAGTCCACGAAAACGATAACGGAATTCCTGTTATTATGATTACAGGTAATGCATCGGTTGATACAGCTGTTCAGGCCATAAAAAATGGTGCTTATGACTACTTGAGTAAACCCATCGATATTAATCGACTCAGCACCATACTAACTGGTGCTAGTCGTATGCGTCAGATAAGTCTGCAAAATGAAATTCTTTCAGGAGAACAAGGCAGTGATTCCTTCTCACAAATGATTGGCGAGAGCGAAGCAATTACGAAACTCAAGACTGTCATTGGTCGTGTCGGGCCAACGCAGGCTAGTGTCTTGATTTTAGGAGAAAGTGGCACAGGCAAAGAACTTGTGGCGAATTCCTTGGTGGCATGTTCAAAACGTTCTAAGTCTCCTTATGTCAAACTGAATAGTGCTGCTTTGCCTAAAGATACTCTTGAAAGTGAGCTTTTTGGTCATGTTAAAGGTTCTTTTACAGGAGCGATTAAAGACCGTAAAGGGCGTTTTGAGTTGGCCCATGGAGGAACTCTCTTTTTGGATGAAATAGGTGATATGCCCATGGAAACCCAAGTTAAGTTGCTCAGGGTTTTGCAGGAAGGTGAGTTTGAAAGAGTTGGTGGCTCAGAAGTCATCAAGGTTGATGTGCGTATTATTGCAGCAACTAATAGAAACTTATTGCAAGCCGTGGAAGAAGGTCGTTTTAGGGAAGATCTCTATTACCGTTTAAACGTTATCGATGTGAAAGTTCCTCCGTTAAGGACCCGAGGCAAGGACATTATTCTTTTAGCTAAAAGTATGCTGGAGGATTTTTGTGGAAGCGAAAAGAAAACATTAAGTGAAGATGTAAAGAGCCTTCTGTTAGCATATCGTTGGCCAGGAAATATTCGTGAGCTTAAGAATGTGATGGAGCGACTGAGTATCATTGTGACTGAGGAATTGATTCTTCCTAGTGATTTGCCTTTGGAAATAACGAGTTCTTCCAGCTCCTCATCGAGTTCAGGGGCTGCCAATGCGGGGCTTAGTGAAGGTGCAACAATGGACGAGATTGAGCGAAATGCCATACTCTCAACATTGCAAAAAACAAAAGGGGTAAAGTCTGAGGCCGCAAAGGCTTTGGGCATAGGGTTGAAAACTTTATACCGAAAACTCGAAAAATACGCTGAAGAAGGTGTTGATTTGAGTTTTCTGAAATCTTGATTTTTAGAGGAATATGATATGAAAGTATTAGTCGTTGGTGGTGGTGGAAGAGAGCATGCTTTGGCTTGGAAAATTTCCAAGAGTCCAGAATGTGATGAACTTTTTTTAGCTCCAGGTAATCCTTTGTCTGGTCTCCTAGGGACCCGAGTCGATATTCCAGTAAATGATATTGTCGCTCTTAAGTATTTTGTTAAGAAAGAAGGTATCGACCTTACTGTTGTGGGTCCAGAGGTTCCTCTAGTGGCTGGTATTGTTGACTCTTTTGAAAGCGAAGGATTGAAGGTTTTTGGTCCTAGCAAAGCAGCTTCTCAGCTCGAGGGCAGCAAAACTTTTTCTAAGAATATTATGAAGAAGTATCATATTCCCACAGCAGATTATGAGGTTGCGAATTCATATGATGATGCAATGGATGTTCTGGCTGATGCGCGTATTCCTATAGTGATTAAAGCTGATGGCTTGGCTGAGGGTAAAGGTGCTTTTGTCTGTAAAACAGAGGAAGAGGCCAATGAAGCTATTCATGCGATTTTTAAAGAGCGACGTTTTGGTGAATCTGGCGCTAACTGCGTTTTTGAAGAATTTATGGAAGGCGAAGAAGCATCTCTCTTTGTCTTAACAGATGGCAATACTATCGTTCCTCTTGTCGCCGCCCAAGACCATAAGCCTGCTTTTGATGACGACAGAGGGCCTAATACGGGAGGTATGGGTAGTTATGCTCCAGCTCCTATTATGACTCCGAAGGTTTTGGAAAAAGTACTTAAAGAGATAGTCGTGCCTACAATACACGGTATGAACGCGGAAGGTAGTCCTTATAAAGGCTTGCTCTATACGGGATTAATGATAAAAAATGGTAACCCGCGTGTGGTTGAGTATAATTGCCGCTTCGGTGACCCTGAAACTCAACCACTCATGATGTTGCTTAAATCTGATATATTGCCAATCATGAATCAAATTGCCTCTGGTAATATAGATGAAGATTACCCTGGTCTTGAATGGCACGAAGGTAGCGCTATCGGGGTTGTTCTGGCTTCGGGAGGCTACCCGGGCTCTTACACAAAAGATTACCCTATCACGGGCATAACTGAGCTCAGTGATGATATCGAGGCCTTTGCTGCTGGCGTAAGCGGCCTGCCTAATGAACTTAAAACCAGCGGAGGTCGAGTATTATGTTTGACTGCTCTTGGTGAAGATTTGGCTGCAGCCAGAGAAAAACTCTATGGTGAAATAGACACAGTGAAATTTAAAGATTCATTTTACCGCACAGATATCGGTGCTAAGGGTCTAGTTTAATGTCTCTTGCCCCTGTGAAGGCTCGAAGAATATTGATCGCCATTACAGGGGGAATTGCTGCCTATAAGATCTGTAACCTCTGCTCCACGCTCAAGAAAAATGGAGCAGAGGTACGAGTCATCATGACCGAAATGGCCAAAGAACTTGTGGGGCCTAAGACCTTCCAGGCTCTTACGGGGCACCCTGTTATAGATGAAGATAAGGTGGTTTGGGCTCAAGATGGCATGGATCATATTCATTTAAATGAATGGGCTGAAGTTATGTTGATTGCTCCATGTACGGCCAATACAATCGCTAAATTGGCCTTAGGTATAGCTGATGAGCTTGTCTCAACAACAAGTTTGGCTTGTCCAGTGCCACAAATCATTGCGCCGGCCATGAATCCTACAATGTGGGAAAAAGCCAGTGTACAGCGAAATATACAGACGCTTGAAGATGATGGCTTCATGATTGTCCCTCCAGAAAAGGGAGTTGTTGCTTGTGGGCATGAAGGATTTGGCCGCTTAGCAGCAGAGGCTGAGTTATTGGCTGCATTAATGAAAGCCTTGAAATAAATAATCTATTTGATTGCGATGTTCAGATTACGAGTATGAATATTTTATTATCCGCAGGCCCTACTGTCGAACCCCTCGATGCTGTGCGTTTTTTATCTAACAGGTCTAGTGGTAGAATGGGCGTGGCTATTGCCACGCAAGCAAAAGAAACCGGCCATGGTGTTAGAGTTGTGCATGGCCCGTTGAGTGTGCCTTATACGCCTGATCAAGACTGGCATAGTGTAGAGACTGCCGTAGAAATGCTTGAATGTCTAAAGAAGCATATGTCTTGGTGTGATGTACTTATTATGTCGGCGGCTGTTTGTGATTTTCGACCAGTGCAATCAGTAGAGGGTAAGCAAAATAAGGAATCCATGGGCTCTATTCAACTTGTGCAGAATCCCGATATTGCCAAAAGCTTAGCTGAAGAGTTTTCGCGTAAACATATCGTCGTTTTCAGTTTGGAAAATTCATTGAGTCCAGAAAGGCCACTCAAAAAAATGCGCGCCAAATCGGCTGATTGGGTGATCTATAATCAGCTCCAGAGTATGGGTGCTGATATAAGTCGTTTTGGCATTCTGAATAAAGAAGGTGAAACGATTCTCGCTTTAAGTGAGTATAGTAAAAGCGAATTAGCAGAAAACTTAATACGTAAATTAGAGGCTTCTGTTTAGCCGAAATGCTGCTTCCCTATTGCTGCGGGCTTGGGTTATCCAAAAAAAAAGCCCAACCCACTACAGTGGGCTGGGCTTATATGATATTTGAATGAGGACTTACTTATTAGCAGTCACCATAAGTTCAGAGATTTTCTGAGCAAATTCAACAGGGTTAGCAATAGGCAAGCCTTCTGCTAATAGAGCCTGGTTATGAAGTAAAGTAGAGAAGTCTTTGATGCGCACATCTTCTTTGTTGGCGCTAAAAATACCACCTAGTAATTCGATGACAGCATGTTCAGGGTTGACTTCAAGGATGCGTTTGTTCTTAGGCATTTCTTGTCCCATGCTTGCGAACATTTGCTCCATTTGTGGTGTCATGCCATTTTCGTCACTAACTAAACAAACTGCTGAAGATTTAAGGCGGTTAGAAAGACGCACTTCCTTGATGTCTTCATCGAGGATTTTTTGCATGCTCTCAAGCATACTTGAGTATTTGTCTTTGTTTTCTTTTTCTTTAGCTTCGTCAGCTTTTTTCTCATCATCACTTTTAAGGTCGACGTCACCTTTGTTGACAGACTTAAGATTCTTTTCTTTGTAATTCTGGAGGCCTTGTAGCATGAATTCATCGACGTTATCTACTAAGTAAAGTACTTCGTAGCCTTTCTCTTTGAAAGCTTCAAGAAGGGGTGAGTTTTCTACAGCAGAAACAGAATCGCCAGTGATGTAGTAAATCTCTTTTTGATCTTCAGGCATGCGAGTGACATAGTCTTCTAGAGATGTAAGTTCAGCTGCAGCTGAGCTATGAAAGAACATAAGGTCTTTAAGCTCTTCAGCATTAGCTTGATCCATCGCTAGGCCTTCTTTAAGGACTTCACCAAATTCGGCCCAAAATTTCAGGTATTTCTCTTTGTCGTTCTTCTTAAGGGAGCTCAGAGTATCGAGGACTTTTTTGGTTAGTCTTTTCTTAATGACAGTTATTTGACGATCTTCTTGAAGTAGCTCACGAGATACATTCAAAGAAAGGTCAGCTGAGTCAACGAGCCCTTTAACGAAACGTAAGTATTCAGGCATGATTTTTTCACAATCAGCCATAATGAAAACTTGCTTGACGTATAGGCTGAGTCCTCTTTTTCCATCCCTGTACATAAGGTCGAAAGGACGTTTTGAGGGGATATAAAGAAGAGATTGATACTCAATGGTGCCTTCAGCGCTAAAATGGATTGTGTCCATAGGATCAGTGAAGTCATGAGAGATTTGCTTATAAAACTCGTTATATTCTTCTTCTTTAATTTCGCTTTTAGGGCGTGTCCAAAGAGCCTTCATTGAGTTGAGGGTCTCTTCTTTGGTGATATAAGCTTTTTCTTCGTCTTTCTTTTCCTTATCGTCTTCTTTGTCATCTTCAGATTTGACTTCTTCTTTCACATCCATTTTGATGGGGTAGGTGACAAAATCAGAATATTTTTTCACTAGGCTACGTAATTGATATTCCTTAACGTAGTCGTCCATATTGTGCTCGTCTTCACCATCGGCTTCGCGTAGGTGGAGTGTGATTTCTGTTCCAGCCTCTTCCTTGTCAGTGTCGGTAAGAGAATAGCTTCCGTCTCCGCTTGATTCCCAAAGAATAGCGTTATCTGTGCCTGCTTTTTTTGTTTTGAGTGATACTTTATCAGCAACAATAAAAGAAGAGTAGAAGCCTACTCCAAACTGACCAATGAGTTCTGGTTTATCAGCATTTTCCTTCATGTTCGCCAAGAAGGCTTTTGTTCCTGATTTGGCAATAGTACCAATGTTATCCATGACTTCTTCTTCTGTCATGCCAATTCCATTATCCTTAATGGTTAAGGTGCGTTCTTTTTCATTTGGGATTAATTTGATAAAGAGATCTTCTTCACGGACAGCTTCATCTGTAATTCCTAAAAAGCGCCTTTTATCAAGAGCATCAGAAGCATTTGAAATAAGTTCTCGTAAGAAGATTTCTTTTTGTGAATACAATGAATGAATCACAATATCCATTAGCTGCTTAACTTCGGCTTGAAACTCGACTTTTTTTGTTTGGCCCATTCTTGTTGTTCTTAAATAAAAGGGTAAATGTCAAGAGGATTATATTGTAATGAAATTTCTACAAGATTGACCTTGCACAGTCCCAAGCCCCAATAAACTGCCGCTCACTAAATGGCCGGATAGCTCAGTTGGTAGAGCAGTGGACTGAAAATCCATGTGTCACTGGTTCAAATCCTGTTCTGGCCACCTTACTAAAGGCCCGTAAATCAAAGATTTACGGGCCTTTTTTTATTGGTCCTCGTCGATCAGATTTTTATTTGGGGCACATTGCGGGCACATTTTTTCATGAAGTCTGGACGTTTTGCGATGTCGAGGTGCTTTTTTTATCTTCCCGGCACCGAAGGGCTAATCGAGGCCAAGAATATGACCATCGCATTCCAAATTTTTATCAACTCGAAAAATAAGAATCACGGTAGAGTTATCGGTAATTATAATCTTGGCGAGGGAGGTTTTAGAGTATATCTTGGTCCCAGGCTTAATGGTAATATCACAATTCATCTTTGGGGCAAAGACAAGAATAGATGGAGCAAAAGGATACCACTGGAAGGGAAGCGTGATCGCTGGTTGAATATTGTATGTACTTGGAAAGGGAGCAAGTACCCTGATATTTATATTGATGGCGAACAACGTGGCACTGTCAACGATGCCTACCACTGGGGGACCACAACAGCTTCCGGGAGCCCCCTCCGTGTGGGATGTCATCAGCCAGAGGGTAACGAAATTCATGCTATGTACAAAATCAAGAATATTCAGATATTTAAAGGTATCGCAGATAACCCAGAAGACTGGAGTCCTGGTGAAGAAAACAGTGCATTACGCGGGGCAAGGGTGGTCTACGAGATACCTGTTCCCGATGGTCCAGATTTGTAGCTAGGGCAATATAAAGGATTCTAGTTCGAAAATGGTTGATGGTGATGATTGATTCCTAAAGATTGATTATATCGATAGAGTATTGTCTTATTCAAAATAAATTTAAGCTGTCATTGAAAATCAACACCTCCATGTGTATCATATATGTGTAGTGATGCAAATCACTCAACCAGCATTAGGTCGTCAGACCAACTTAAAAGGAAAATAGATAGAAACATGAATTTGAAGCACTGTCTGCTAAGGGAAATGGGCTTACGTCCACTAGGTTGGGTTTTAGGAGTGATCGCATTAACCGTGGCCAGTGCCTCCATTTTGGGGGCGATGACAATGCTGCATAAGCACGACAAACAGTCAGAAAAACTGATTTCGGACTTACAGCAGCGCGCAGAAACTCGAATGGATAATTTGAATAAAGAAGCACGAATTTTCTCTAAAAACCTGGGTTTTAATACTCTGCTTCTCCCAAAAGGGCAGGATCTAGCACGGTTTTGGGAGAATAACAGCTCCGATAAGCATATGTCTTCGGAACAGGCTGGGAAAATAGGCGCTGTTGATTTGGCGACGCTAAACCACCTTTTGCCCATTCTTCGCCATCGCCACCAGTGGGATCTTTATGGTGGTCTGGTGAATATTGTGGGTATTCAGGGTGAAATCTATATAAAAAACCCTGCAAAACAAAAAGTATTGGAGCAGGAAATTGCAAGTGGGACCTTGGTTCTTGGGCATGGAATTGCCGAAAAACTCAACAAAAAACCAGGTGATCGTGTAGAGCTCTTTGAACGGGAATTTGAGGTCTTTCGGGTGATAGAAAAGAAGGGAAATGCTGATGACTTCTCTTTGCTGATGAACCTTGGGGATCTTCAGAAAAAACTGAACCTTAGCGGGAAAATCAGTGGTTTGATGGCTTTGAGCTGTGAGTGTGCTGGGGATGGTGTTGAGCTTATCGAGCAGGAGTTGCGTCAGAAGGGCTTTAACAACCTCCAGGTGGTTGGATTTACCGTTCGCTCGCGAGTACGTATGAAAGCTCGTCGGGTCATCATGGAAACAGCGAATGCAGAGAAAGCGGATATCGAAAAAAGTCGCAGAGCACTTCGAGCTGAGGTCCATACCTTTGCTTTTATTCTGATTTCTTTAGTCTCTGTTTCTGCTGCACTTCTGGTCTTTGTCATGACAGTCACCAATGCACGGGAACGGAGAAGTGAAGTTGCTATTTTACGGGCACATGGGGTTTCCCGTTCTCAAATTACGCAATTATTTATGGGCAAATCTCTCATCACTGGTTTAGGGGGAGGAATCCTCGGAGCCGTAATCGGAGCGCTTTGCCTCAATTGGCAGACGGGCTCTTTTACTTCCCTTGGTGGAACCCCCTTCTTTTGGGTTGTTGCCGTAAGTGTGGGTATTAGTGTGATTGCTTCCGCTTTGCCTTCATTGGTCGCTGCTTCGACTTCCCCTGCAACTATCTTAAACCAGGACTCGTAAGGAACTAGGATCATGCTGATCATTGATAATGTATCGAAACAATATGGCGAGGTAAACGTGCTTGATGGGGTCTCGACTAAGATATCCGAGGGAACCTTTGCGGCCATTCGGGGTGCCAGCGGAAGTGGGAAATCAACTCTTTTAATGATCTGTGCCGGATTAATGAATTGTGACGGTGGAAAGGTTGTCATTAATGATACGGAGATTGCCGCTTTAGGCCCACAGGAATGTAACACTTTTCGCTCAGCAACCCTAGGCTTTGTGTTTCAGCGCTTTCATCTTGTCCCCTACCTTAGTGTGGCTGATAATATTCGATTGGTCAGTCTCAACCAAAAGGATGGCCGTGAGAAAGATAAAGATCGCGTGGAGGAGTTGCTGGGTAAATTTGGCCTCAGTCATCGTGCTGGGCATATTCCTGGAAAACTATCGGTGGGTGAGCAGCAACGCTGCGCTTTGGCTCGAGCTTTGTTCAATCGCCCTCAACTTATTCTTGCAGATGAGCCTGCTGGCAACCTCGACCCTGACAATGCCGCCTTAGTTTTGGATACCTTCAGGGAATTTACGGATGATGGCGGAACTGTACTCATGGTGACCCATGATCCTCAGGCTGCTGAACGTGCCGATGAAACATGGATGTTGGAATCATCCAGCCAATTATGTAAAATGCAAACAACAGCCTAAGGAAGCAGTTCTATGATACGCAATATTCTATTATTCTTTGCAATACTAACCTTTCACTGTAGCGCCACAGAGATTCCTGTCTTTCGTTATGCTCTAGAACGGTGGATACCTGAAGCCTATACGCTCATCTTAACCCATTCAGGTGATTTAACTGAAGAGCAGCAGAAACTATTAGCTGAGTTAAATGAAAAGGTCGATGATTTCCGCAATGATGCCTATTGGGGTGGAGCTAATATGTATGTTCAGGAGATTAACCTCAGCACAGATTTGGAGGGGATGAGCGAAAAAAGTAGAAATGAAATTAAAGATATTCTTGGTGGAGCCTTTCCTGAAATTCCAAGTTTTGCATTACTTTCCCCTTACCCCAGGGCAAATGTATGGTCTGGTGAATTCACAAGAGGGAATCTAAAATACCTTATTACATCCCCAGCTCGTCAGGCCGTTATTCACCATGTTATGCGTGGGGTTACAGGAGTTTGGCTGATGATAGATGGGTCAGACCCAGCTGTCAATGATAAAGTGGAGGCCGATATCCGAGAATACTCTGCACTGATGAGTGAAGAAATGCCACCACCCAGAATTGGCGACTCATACAAGTATGGTCGTCATTACGTAGAAAGCGAAATTCCTTTGTTACTTGAATTTGAAGTCATTCGAGTCGCAGCCGATAACCCCAAAGAACAGTGTCTGGTGAATATTCTCAGGAACCCAGATATTGCAAAAGCACTAGAGATTAACCCTGAAGAGATCGGCAAACAGCCACTGGCTATCCCTCTTTTTGGTCGAGGACGTAGTTTTTATGGCATTGTGGGTGATGAGATCACTCAGGATAATGTTTTGGCCTTTTGTCATTACTTACTGGGGAATTGTTCCTGTCAGGTTAAAATGCAGAACCCTGGAATCGATTTTCTTTTTAGTGCTTTATGGCTTGGTATGCTTATTGGTGAAGAAGCCGCTCCTGCTATGCCCACTCAAAAAGAAATGATGCCGGATCCCGTTATTGCTGCGAAAATGAGTGATGGCAGTGCTTCAGCTGCTCAGCATAGTACTCCTCCGATGATCTTTGTGGTCGTTGGGTTACTTGCACTTGCATTGGTTGCCCTAATTGTACGTAGAAACAATCCCTCATATCACGACTAAAAAGCTAGATGAATTTAGTTTTGATTCTCGTCGTTCCCCGTGCCTCTATTTTAGTGGGGTTCGCAAAATTAAACTCAACGCAACAACCATAAGCAAGCTTCGGACCTATATCCTCAAAGGTGGGATGATCGTTTTTGATTCGATCTATGGTTCGCCTTATTTTTACGAAACAGCGAAAAGTATCTCTCAGCAAATTTTCCCTGAAAATGCTATTCGAATGCTTCCCGCTGATCACCCACTTTTTCACCTAGTGGAGCAGGTTGATGAAATTCACTACCCGGAAGAGCCCAATAAGAAACAGCCCCATATTGAGGCTATGTATACAGGTTCTATGGCGAGTATTCTTATTTCGAAATATGGTATGGGAACAGGGTGGAATGGTGATCAATCCATTTTTAAGAAGTTAAAGGAAAAGGGTTTGAATCCTCTCTATATGGGTAAGGAGTCGGCTCAAAAAATTGCGATTAATCTCTATGCTTATATTGTCGGTTACGGTGAAGCAGGGCAAATTGAGGGGACTCCAGAGTTTTTTGGTCGGGCTGATGAAAAGGATCCTTCTGATGAGTTTGTCTTTGCTCAAATCCGCCATGGTGGGTCTTGGAATGTACATCCCACGAGTACATTATGTTTTCAGCTCTTGGAGAACCTCTTATGCACCCTCAGTTTCATGAGGCCTGTGAACTTGTGCGAAATCATGGTTTTCCTCTCATTGTGACGACGAATGGGAGCCAACTTTCGGACTCCCTCAAAGAGGCGGCAATAGACCAGCTTAATATTAGTCTACTATCGCTATCCGAAGAAGAGTTTTTGAAAAAAAATAATGTGCAACTGAGCTATGAGAAGTACCTTGATTCCACTGTGTCATTCTTGAAATCGCCACCTTCATATGAGACGAATGTTTATCTCTTTGGGAATAAGTCCGTGTATCACCCAGAGTATGATGATTATTATGACCTCACGATTCCCGATAATCAAAAAAGAATTCAGAAATTTGTGCACAAAATCAATTCAGAGGTTTCTCTTCCTTATCCGCTTCCTGAGACTCTTGAAATCAATGATTCAGTAAGCTTGGTGCGTAAGCGATTCACTAATTGGTCCCATGTTACAATCCCCGAACATTTCAAACTGAACGAAGCGAAGTCCATTCCCTTTTGCGCCAATTATTTGCATACGATTAATATACTTGCCAATGGAGAAGTTCTTCCCTGCTGTGCCGATTATGATGGTGTTCTCTCACTGGGTAATATTCATCGTGAAAGCCTAGCAGAGCTTCTTGCCAAGAAGACTGGGGTGAAGGATCTCGCGTGTAATGAGTTTTGCCGGAAGTGTAAGGGGGAGGTGAGTTGAAGGCTTTAGGATGACATCGACGTTTTGGAGCCGGCAAGCCTGTTTTTCGACTATTTAGCCAGAGCTTCTTCAGCTCACAAATAGGACATGTCCATTGCCAAAAGGTTTCCTGCAGTAAATTTAAGTCAATCGTTGCCCCTAGCAGCAAAGAGTATATACAACATGGAGAATGACACTTTAACCTGGGAGTTTATATATAATGAATACTGTACGCAAATCATCAGGTTTTGTGGAAATTATACCAAAAATAAACACGATGCTGAGGATTTGGCGCAGGATGTATTTATTAAAAGCGAAAAAGGGTTTGCTTCATATAATTCTGAAAAACCTCTAAAGCCTTGGATTTATCAAATAGCTAGAAATACATGTTTAAACCACCTGAGAGATCAGGCAAAGCATCATCAAATTGAAAAGTATCAATGGTCCAAAAGTTTTTATGCATCCACAACCCGAATTCATGTTGTTGATAGTCGACCTTCTCCAGCTTCAGAAGTGATTAATAGTGAATTTGAGGCAAAGTTGCAAGAAAAGATGGACCAGTTGCCTGCAGAGCAAAGGGATGCTATTATTCTCAAATATAATGAAGGATTAACGAGAAAAGAAATAGCTGAAGCCATGGGATTATCTTTGGCCTTGGTAAAATTAAGGCTTTATGAAGGGTTGAAGTCCTTGAGGCAGAATTTTGAAAAATAGAATCACGAAATAAAAAAAATCTAACCACTTCGTGAAGTTGAGTGTATTTTAATTATGAGCTATAAAAACACATGTCCCGAAGAGGCTGATATCTACAATTACATTATGTCAAAAGATGAGGGAGAAGAAGACCTTCAATTGACAGAACATCTCCAAAAATGTCAGGTTTGTTCTAATGTCGTCAATGAAATAGAAGCATTTGAAGAAAAGTTAGTTGTTATCAATAATAAGCCTCACCAATCGGCAGAAAAATTAAGAATAGAAAAGTTTATTGGAAAATTCCAAATTGTTTCTCCTATTGGGTCTGGAGGCATGGGAGACGTTCATAAGGCCTATGAGCCTAACTTGAACCGGTATGTTGCCGTTAAAATTCTCAAAAAAGAATTTGCTAACGATAAAGAGTTTAGGGCTCGTTTTATTTCTGAAGCTAAGTCAATTGCCCAAATCAACAGTCCTAATGTCGTGCAGGTATACGATTTTGGTGAGGAAGCCGGAAATCTCTACTTGGCTATGGAATATATACAAGGAGTCACCTTATCGAATTATCCTATAAGTGATAGATCTGATCCAGAGGTGATCCTTCCCATCTTTAAACAATTACTCTACGGAATGCAGATTGCTCACAAAGAGGGTATCATTCATCGGGATATAAAATCTTCAAATATCATGATTGATAAAAACAATATTGTGAAAATCCTAGATTTTGGCCTAGCAAAATCCACAGCTATAGATTGTAATCATACCATGCCAGGAACTATTTTGGGGACGGTCGCCTATATGGCTCCTGAAGTTGCCTGTGGGGAAACTGCCACGAAGAGTTCAGATATTTATTCATTAGGAATCGTTCTCTATGAACTCATTACAGGGAGACTCCCCTACCATGCAGATACTCCCTTAAAAACGATCGATATAATTAAATCTGGTCGAGTAACTTTTAACGACGAAAATCAAAAACAAATACCTAAGCTGCTTAGAAATCTTGTGCTCAATATGTGTCATAAAAACCCTGAGGAACGATATGAAGATATCTCACAAATCATTAAGGGTATAGAATCAAATAAAACTACTGAAGTGGAAGATTCTACAGTCCCTTCAGAGGAGGCTGAAATAGAGATGATGCTTCAAAAGGCGAAAGTTCATCAAAACGAGACCCCTCAAATAATGGAGTTAGCTAGAAAAATTGAGGAAGAGCGTGCTCAAGAGCTAGGCTGTCAGACTTTGATTAATATTGGCGAAGAAATGTCCCTTTCTTCTAGTAGTGTCAAGGAAGCTATTCAGAGGCATAAAGATAAGGAAGAGGAGAAGCCCAAAAGGTCAATAAAACCTATTGTAACGATCACAATAGCTTTCTTTATACTGATGGGAGTGCTTGGGATTATTCTTCCCTCGAAAGATTTCATGACTTCATTGTCAAAACCAGAGGGTATCAAAACCGTCTCGAAAAGCTTTCCTGAGGATCAGAAATTTTACCTTACCTTTCTTGAGCCAGTTTTTGCCAACACAAGTGAGTCTCCAATAAAAGTCAATCAGAAAATTAATGGAAATATACCTCTGATAGAAGGTAATCCAGCACGACAATATATAGGGGTTGAAGGCGATACCCATATCAGATACAATATCCCAAAGGGCTGTGAGTCCTTTTATGTTTCGGCCATGAGCTTGAAAAATGATAATGTGATTTTTAAAGTCATATGCGATAATGTAGAAGTTTTTAAAAGTAAAACTCTTAGCTCCTACGATAATAAATGTGTTAATATTTATGTGAAATTGCCTCCATCGGCCAATACTTTGGATCTAGTGACAATTAAAGATGGCCCTGAAAAAAATCAGCCCATATGGAGTAACCCTACTTTTATTCTAGATCAAGTTTATAGAAAACGGTATAAGTTTAAAAGAGACGAGTTTTCTGATTGGCTCCTTAAACACGAAATTGATACTTACGAACAAAAGAACAGAAATAAAATCGCAGGGTGTTGGCCAACTGGTTTGGAGGGCCGATTATCTGAGCGGGGAATTGAATACAGATGGAGATATTCCTATATTCCAGTTAACAAATACTTTTGGTATATGATCTCATATTCAGAAATTGAAAATAATCATAGGAAGATAGACGAGAATCATACTAAAAATGGATTTAAATTAGTCTCAGGCAATCATTATGTTGATGTCTATGGGAACAAAAGGTATACAAGTCTCTGGCATAAGATATCGCAATAATATGACTCGACCTATTTGTATTTTAATATTGGTTTTAGGTGGCTTATTCTGCTTGTATTTTATTTTCAGTAAAGAGAAGCAACCTATCGATATATTGAGACAAACCAATTATGAAAACACTACCGAATTTTATCGTTTAATGAGAGATTTGGCTTATAAAGATGCTTCAAATGGAAACCTGGCTGCAATTAGCATTTATCGCCAGGCACTTTACGGCCTAGGACGTTCCTTGGAACTAAAGAAAGGTATACAGTCAAGCTCAGCTAAGAGCCTGGACGAGTCAATTACACAGCCTTGGGTAGATCTTATTAAGCTGAAGGCAAAAAAGAAGGATTTGTTTTATATGAATGTTCTTGGAGTAATGATTAAATTTGGATATTTATTTCCTAAGGACAGAGATAAAGGTGATGAATTATGGGCTCAAGCTGCCGAGAAAGGTTGCCCCATGGCATGTTTGAAAATGGGCAATATATTAAAAGGAATTCTTGATCCCCAAGTTAAAGCGCAGAGAATCAAGTGGTACACTTTAGCGAGCCAAGAAGGGAATCGTATTGCAGCCTATAACTTAGGGTGTATTTATTATCATGGAAAAGATAACACGGCAATAGATTACCCGAAAGCTGTTCGATATTATACTGATGCAGCTAAAGCAGGTCATGCCGAAGCTATGAGAAATTTGGCTATCTGCTACTTGTATGCAAAAGGAGTAGATCTAGATAGACAGGAATCTTTTAAATGGTTTTATCAATCTTTAAAGGTTGGCAATGAGAAATCTAGGGAGTTTCTTGAACAATATTTTCCGACAGAATATTGGGAAACTGGGCATATTTAACCTTAACCATCGAATGACTCTAATATGAAGACCTATAACAATTTAAAAATTGCACAACTTCTATTATTTGTCGCTTTATCGTTCCTATCAATATTACAAGCAGAAAGCATAAAGAACCCAATTGCTCCTAATGGCAATGATCCATGGATTATCAAAAAAGATAATATCTATTACTATTGTTATGCTCAATCGGGAAAACTATGGATTAATTCTCATAAAACAATTCAAGGAGCTTGTCAATATAGAGGGGAGCTTGTATGGACACCTCCTGCAGGAAAACATTACTCCCATAATATTTGGGCCCCAGAACTATTGTTTATAAGGGGTTATTGGTATATCTATTTTGCCGCTGACAATGGTGATAATGCTAATCATCGCATGTATGTTTTAAAAGGTACTTCCAGTAATCCAACTGGCAAATATATATTTAAAGGAAAAGTGTCTGATTCTACTAATCGTTGGGCTATTGATGGCACTGTATTAGAGTACGGAAAAGAACTCTATTTTGTTTGGTCTGGCTGGGAAGGGTTCCATAATGTCCAGCAAAATATATATATCGCTAAAATGAGCAGTCCAACTAAAATAAGCGGAGAGAGAATCTTGATATCCAGACCAAAGTATAACTGGGAAAGAATTGGGAGGCCTTTAATTAATGAAGGGCCGCAAATCATCAAAAATGGAAATGATGTTTTTGTCATTTACTCAGCCAGTGGAAGTTGGACTGATGATTATTGCCTAGGTCAATTAAGATTGGTAGGTAAGGATCCTCTGCAAGCACAACACTGGGAAAAAACTAGAACTCCAGTGTTCAGTGGGACTGGGGGAATCGTATCACCAGGGCACGCATCCTTTACAAAGTCTCCTGATGATACAGAAGACTGGATTGTTTATCACACAGCCAAGCATAGAGGTGCTGGTTGGAATAGGGATGTGAATATGAAAAAATTCACATGGGACATAGACGGTAACCCTGTCTTCGGTTATCCTGAAAGCAAACGCGTAGCAATGCCCATGCCTTCAGGAACATGTGAGCTATTTAAAGAAATTTTAACGGAAAAAGGGGTTGTTGAGGGGCTTCCTCAGAAATCATTTTCAGCCTCATCTTATTACAAAAGCCACAAAGATTATCAGCCCCATTTGTGCAAATATTGGCCTTGTCCGTAACTTCGGCAACCGACCTTTTACTTTGACTTATCGAGTTTAAAGAGCTCCATATTGGTGAGAGTC
>JADGBV010000279.1 GCA_015231345.1 Planctomycetota bacterium | reverse complement strand
GGTTGCTGCTATCTGCTGGGGGGATGCTAAGCCTCTTTGCTGCAATGGGTTTGAAAAGAATACTAGCTAAGTTAGCTTTGGAGGATGTTTCTCAAAATGCCGGTTCAGGATCACATAGCAAGCTCTAAGAAAGGCAACGCCTGTTATTTGAGAAATTATATTCAATGTAAGGGAAAGGGTTAACCTAGATTTTTTTGCCTAATCTTTATGCCAAGAATAAGGAATATCAGGGCTATCCAATGGCATAGCCATGGACTCATTCGGGTCATGCACTATGTCAGTGCAATTGGCTAAAAAGGAAATCTCCTCGCTTTCATTTCTAAAGGCATAAGTAATCAGGGGCGGGATGGTGAGCAGAATATAATTCGCAGGACTGATTGTAACTTCGAGAATATTATTCTTCGTTGGGCTATCGTCTCGTGTATCCACCAAGACGATTTTAATGCTTCCGTAGGGTACTGTGAAATGCTGGGTCATGGCCAAGTGCTTTTTCCAGCCTTTGGTGACTCCAGGGTTTAGGGTTGAAAAATAGACTTCTCCAAATTGCTTGAAAGGTTCCTTATCATTACGCATCATATGCATAACGGAGCCGCGTTCATCTTTTATCTGCTTGAGCTTTGTGATGCTTACGCCGACTATGGAATTCTCCGTTGAGCCTTTAGTCATAAATGCACTCTAAGAGTTTTTGTACCCAGCCAAGCCCCCATATTTAACTCTGCGCCCATAGATGGCCTCTTTTTTGCGCCACTGTTTCGTAGCTTTCGATTTGTTTTAAGGTGAAGGCCTCTAAGTTATCAGGCTGCTTTTCGTCTGTCTTGTACCAACTTGTGGTATAATCTAATGTTTGCTCGAAGTTCAGTGTTGCACCCCACTGCAAGCGATTTAAGGCTTTGTCGCATGATAATTTAAGCAATGACGCTTCTTTGGGATCGTTATTCTCAGCCATAAGGACTTTGGCCCCTGGGTAAATGCCTTTGATTTCGTTAATCATATCTTCAACGGTTTTGTTAACATCGGCATCAGGGCCAAAGTTAAATGACTCACCATTCAAGCCTGGTTTTCGAAGGTAAAGCTCACTGGTAAGATTGAGGTACCCGCTTAAAGGCTCTAGCACATGTTGCCAAGGGCGCGTAGCTTTAGGGCTGCGTATATTTAAAGTCTCTCCCTTTTGCCAGGCGCGGATGCAATCGGGGATGATGCGGTCTTTGGCCCAGTCCCCACCACCAATAACATTGCCTGCGCGAGCCGTGGCAATTTGTAATTCGGGCTTGCTTTTGAGGTAAGAGCGGAATTGAGCTGAGAAAAGAATCTCAGCGCAGGCCTTTGATGCGCTATAGGGGTCTTTTCCTCCTAAGGTATCATCTTCTCGGTACCCGTATTCCCATTCGACATTTTCATAGCATTTATCACTGGTGATCATGACGGCTGATTTCACGTCAGGAGATTTGGCTATAAGGTCCAGTGTATTGAAGGTGCCCATGATGTTTGTGGAGTAGGCGTCACCGGGGTTATCGTAGCAGTCCCTTACTAATGCTTTGGCGGCGAGGTGAATGACAATTTCGGGCTTAAAAATCTCGAAAGACTTCTTTAAGGTCTCATAGTCGCGAATATCGCCGCGAAAATCATGATGAAGCTTTTCACTTAAAGCAAGTTTATTGAATAAGGAAGGTGAGGTTTGGACTTTATCTGAGTAACCGGCAACTTGAGCTCCTAGTTTGATGAGCCAGGAACAAAGCCAACTTCCTTTAAAGCCTGTGTGGCCGGTGACTAAAACACGTTTGTTTTTAAAAGTATTTTGGAACATTTCTTTATGTGAGATCGTGGTTTATCCAAGGGGCTTTTTTCTTGTCCCATAAATCATTGAGATAATTTTTGTCGCGCATGGTATCCATGCATTGCCAAAAATCATTGTGACGAAAAGCCATAAGCTGGCCATCTGTGGCGAGATTCTCAAAGGGCTCTCTTTCTAATACGGTGGAATCTCCACTAAGGTAGTCGAATATGCCCGGTTCAAAAATACAAAACCCACCATTAATCCAGCCATCAGCTGTTTGTGGCTTTTCTTTAAATAAGGTGATTTGATCCCCTTCGAACTCCATCAGTCCAAAGCGGGAAGGTGGTCTGACGACAGTGATGGTCGCTAGTTTACCATGACTTTGATGAAACTTAACAAGCTCTTCAATATTGACATTGCTCAGGCCATCTCCATATGTGAGCATGAAGGTGCTTTTAAGGCGATCTTTTAAGCGAAGCAAGCGCCCTCCGGTCATGGAGTCTTCACCAGTATCAATAAGGGAAACATTCCAGTCTCTTTCGGGGTTCTTGAGGTATTGACTCTTACCGCTTTTGAGGTTGATGCTGAAGTCGCTATTGAGTTCACGAAAATGTAAAAAGTAATCTTTGATAATATTAGCTTTGTAGCCAAGAGCAAGGGTAAAATCACTATGCTTATAGTGGGCATAGATATTCATAATATGCCATAGAATAGGGTAGTCACCGACTTCAACCATTGGCTTAGGGATAAGCCCCGTTTTTTCGCTTAATCTTGTGCCACGGCCTCCACAGAGAATAACTGTTTGCATAGGTTTCCTTGATACTAGCTGAAATGACGTTGGCAAAAAAGCAGGTTTTCTTTAAGCTCATCTTCCACGCTTTTCTCATAAGTAAAACCCGTATTGAGAAATTTTGCACTACTAAATGTTAGTGTTTGTTGTTGCTTGGCATGAGCGTCAGCTTCGGGGATAATAAGTTCAGGGCGGTAATTGCAGTGCTGAAGGCATAAATGCTGAATGCTCTGAGCTAAAGAGCGAATGCTAATGGCATTTTCCCCTCCTAAGTTAAAGCACTCAAAATCGTATTGGCTGCTTTTAGAGGTGATTAAATGAGCAAAAGCTCTGCTAAGATCAGAAATGGCAATGAAATTTCTTTCCTGCAGCCCGTGGCTCTGCAGTTGTAGCTTTTTGGCGGAAATAGCTTGTCTACATAAATCATTTGCAACCAAAGACCAGGCGTTGACCTCGGGGCTGAGGGGTGGCCCAAGGGCATTACTCAGTCGCAGCACAGTGCCACTTAATTTATGAGTGAGGCAATACTGTTCTATATATTTTTCTGCATCCAAATGGGTTTGGGCATAAACAGATTTTGTTCCTGTGGGGCTTTCCTCTGTTATGAATTCTCCCGGTTCATAAACGTGGAAAGTGGAGGCATAAATAAAATGCTGGATTCCAGCTTTACCTGTTTGGACAAGCAACTCTCCCACAGCTTCGCTGTTGACCTGCTGTGCTAGGCTAGGGTTTTCAAGACATTGCTGATGATTGAGTGCGGCCAAGTGGATGACACAATCCTGATTTTTTAAGGCTTGGGGAAAAGAATCTGGTGCTTGTAAATCGAAGTTAAGGGTTTTGGCTTCTGGGAGAAGTTTTTGTAAGACGTGTGCAGAGCTCTGGGAACGCACACCCAAATGAAGCTCGTGCCCTTGATTGAGCAAATATTCTGCGATTCTTCCTCCGAGGTAACCATTCGCCCCCGTGATGAGAATTTTTGCCATGGTTTACTTACTGAAATAAGCTATTTTTAAGATCGTCCAGATGGCATGCACCCCATCGGACCATTTGACCTTTTTGCCTTCGTTGTAACTGCGCGGGGAATAACTAATGGAAACTTCCCTGATGCGTGCCCTGGCTTTGGCGAATTGAATGGTGATTTCCGGTTCAAATTCGAACTTATTGGATTTTAAAGTGACTTTATTGTAAAGCTCACGGGTATAAAGCTTATAGCATGTTTCCATATCGGTTAAATACATATTCGTGACAATATTAGAGACAAAGGTAAGCGCCTTATTGCCTAATAAATGCCGATAATTCCAAGCCGCATGATTATCGGAAGTGAGGAAGCGAGAGCCGTAAACAGCATCAGCTTGATCGTTGAGTAAGGGTTGGATGAGTTTTTTTATATCTTGAGGATCATACTCAAGATCGCCGTCCTGTTTCATTAAAAAATCACCCGTAGAGGCGGCTAAGCCTTTGCGAATGGAATTACTCATACCCATATTGCGTTCTTGGTAGATGATGGTATGCCTCTTCTGGTAGGTGATTAGAAGTTCCCTGGTTCCATCTGTTGAGCAATTATCGACAATAATGATTTCTTTTTCAAGCCCTAAATCCACATCTTCGAGGCGTTTAATGAGAGTGGCGATTGTGTTGATTTCGTTATAGACCGGTATGACTATTGATATTTTTTTATTTATTTGCGTCATATTTGCTTGCCAGCGTCATATGGAGTTTCGTAGAAGTCTCAGTGTCTTGAATCTTAGGCTTGGCTTATAATAATCAAGGCTTAGCTTCTAATTGACTGTTCGCATCCATGGATGTAATCTTTTCATCTGGAAACTCAATATAATTGTCTCGAAGCGCGCTTGCTTTTGATTTGACTGGGCTTTCTGTGAGTTTGGCAACTTACAGTAACTTGTTACTGCAAAGCGTTAAATTTATCCTTAAATTTAAGGAAAGGACGTTCAATTGCGTAATATGAAAAAAGAGACAGTACTGCGACAAAGAATATATTCTGTGGAAAGAGAGAAAGCCAATGCCCAGTTTTATTGATGATTAGTTGTTGCCACAAATAGATGCTGTAAGATAGTGTTCCTATGTAACTTAAGCTTTTTAGATTTAAAAGCCGAAACCACACACCCTTTTGAACATCAATGGACTTTAGAATAATTAAAGCAATACATATGTTCGCTATTGTCCCGTGGCTGACTCCCAGAGGGATAAAGATTTGGCTAAACGAGGTGTTTTCGAATATCACAGGAAATGCTCTCAGTGTGAAGATAAGGATAAAAGCTGTTAGATAGATAACCTTTGAATAGGGAGATATGACTGTGATGATTCTTTGCCTGTACAGCGCGAGGAAGCAGCCACAAGCTATGGCATCAATCCTTACGAAAATAGACATTTCATCTATCCATTCAAGTGAATAGTGGTGGTCCAAATAACGAAATACTGGAACAGAGAGAATTAGGATATAGACAAAAAATTTCCTTCCCGTTTGACCTGCTATAAAGACAAGAGGCCATACAAGATAAAACTGTTCTTCAATACTTAGGGACCATGCATGGGCTGTATACCAATCCAATGACCAATTAAGATATTTCGTGTATGTGATGGCAGAGAGCCAAGAGTATGGAGATATCTTAATTATTTGCATGAAATGCAAAAGACTACAAATAAATAAGTAGAAAAAATAAGCAGGAAAAATCCTTATGGTTCTCCTTATGTAAAA
>JADGBV010000278.1 GCA_015231345.1 Planctomycetota bacterium | reverse complement strand
CGAGATATTTTTTAAACTTGTTCTCTGGGCAGATTTCCTGCATCATGCCACCAAGCTGCTCGTGAGTGAGAATAGTCTCATCTATGGGTAGGATCTCCCCATGGATACGAATTTTGGGTGGTTGCCCTTCTGCTAGGTGGAGGTCTGAGCCTTCTTTTTCAATGAGAATATCAAAGTAAGTGTCGATGGCGGCCATATTATTTGATCTCCGATGGATTACGGGCATACTTTTTAGCTGTCTCGCGTGATATTACGCCTTTTTCCAAAAGGTTTTTTATGCAATCATCCATACGAATCATGCCCTGTTTTTTACCTGTTTGCATGGCAGATTCCAGCATAAAAGTGCGGTTATCTACAATGGATTTTCTCACACTGGTATTATTCATGAGTATTTCGTAGGCGAGTGCCATGCCTGAATCATCTTTCTTTGGGACGAGTTCCTGGCAAATAATACCCCTGAATGAATCAGCCACCATGACGCGAATTTGTGCTTGCTGATCAGGTGGAAAAGAGTTCACTATGCGGTCTATGGTCCGACTGGCTGAGTTTGTATGCAATGAGCCAAGAACGAGGTGACCTGTTTCTGCGGCAGTAATGGCAATAGCTATGGTGTCTAGGTCTCTCAATTCACCAACAAGAATAACGTCTGGGTCCTGTCTAAGAGCACCTCTAAGGGCATTGGCATATGAAAGCGTATGCCCATTAAGTGACCTTTGAGATACTTGGCAGCCTTTGCCATAATGACGGAATTCGATTGGGTCTTCTAAGGTGATGATGTGGTCCTTACGGGATTTATTAATCAAATCGACCATCGCTGCCAAGGTAGATGTTTTGCCTGAGCCCATGGGGCCAGTGACAAGAACTAAGCCTGTGGCGTATTCTGTGAGAGTTTTGGCTTGGGGTGGTAGGCCTAGCTCATCTAGGTTAGGGGGCTCTTTGTCGACAATGCGGAAGCAGCCTGAATAGCCAGTTCTCTCTTTAACGATACATGCTCTGTACCGGCTTTGATCTTGGAGCTCTAAGGAGAAGTCTAATTGCTGGTATTTGATTAAGTCTTCATATTGTTGTTCTTCCAATATGTCTTCAACGAGAGCTTCAATTTCTTGGGCATTTAAAGTATGTTCTTCGAAACGGTGCAGAGCTCCTCGAATGCGAGCAAAAATGGGTGTGTCAGGTGTAAAATGGAGGTCACTAGCGCCTAATTCTTTCGCTTCCAGAAGTAACTTGATAAGCGTTTCGCCTATGCCTTTTGGGCGGCAGAGATTTTGTGGGGTGAGCTGTGGGTCAAGGTCATTTGGCTTTGCAAAGTCCACCTGCGCGGGTTGGGTATTAGCCTCTGAATAATTGGCTTGCAGATTTTCGCTTGGGGTATTTGTCTTTTTTTGGCTCGCATCTTCTGCAGAGCTAGGTGAATTGACTTGAGAACTTTCAAAATCTCCACCTTTTTTCTTCACAAAACTAACCACTTGCTCCATGACGGAGTCTTTGATGCCATGCTTGTTAATCAGGTATTGGGGTAAAGTGCCTTGCCAATTAGCTTTTTCAGCGATGGCTTCGGAGGCTTTGCTTTGTTCCAGTATTTTGTTATGTACGAGGACTTTACATAACATTTTTTCAGATTCTTCGCTATTCATAGTCTTTGATGGCAATCAAGGGCAGAAATAAATGAAGCGTAATACTTATGAAGGCAACTTAGCTGATCTTTCTCGGCTACTCGTTCAATCAAAAAGCAAATTCTCATAGATAGGGATAATAAAAAATCTTAAATGGCTTCAAGAGTCTCCTTTGAAAAGGGCGTGAAATAGTGTTTATAGCAGTGGACATGAGCTCAAAAGTGAGAGAATGCCTTCATGCAATTCTCTATGCCTAAGCTCATATGAAATTTTCATCTTACCTTTTAGCAATCTTTGTTCTTATGAATTTAGCAGCATGTTCTCCGAATATTTACCACATATCTACAGATGGTCAGGATGGGAGTCGTGGTAACGCTTCAGCGCCCTGGCAGACTTTTGCCTATGCCTTGGAGCATGCTGAGCCAGGAAGTATTATCAAGGTTCACGGTGGGGTTTATAAACAAAAAATTGAGCTCTGGAAGGAGGTCGGTGATGGCAAGGTTGATTTGATCTTTCAAGCGATTGATGGAGAACGTCCCGTTATTGACGGATCTGATTTTGTGCTTGAGGAAACGTCTGCCTTAGTGACTTTGTCAAACGTCGAGAGTTTTGTATTAGAAGGTTTTGAAATTAGAAACTTCTCTTCTAATGTGCAAAATGCTACAGCTATGGGTATTTTTATTAATGGCAAGTCAAGTGGCATAAAACTCAAAAATATTGTGATCCATGATATTGATACAGAGGTGAATAAAAAGAATGGTGGCGATGCGCATGGATTAGCGGTGTATGGAGATGATAAAAAAAAGCCTATTAGTGATTTAGAAATAGATGGTGTGCATATATATAATTGTCGCTTAGGCTCATCGGAAGCTATGGTTGTAAACGGCAATGTGGATGGTTTTGTGATTCAAAACTGTAGGGTACATGACTGCAATAATATTGGTATAGATATGATTGGGCATGAGAAAGTCTGCTCTAATGCTGAGCTGGACCAAGCTCGAAATGGCATCTGTCGCTTGAACCGGGTCTATAATATTACTTCAAAAGGGAATCCTGCCTATGGCAATGAGAGTTCTGCTGGTGGCATATATGTAGACGGAGCTCGTGATATTATTATTGAAAAAAATCAAATTTGGAATTGTGATATTGGCATAGAAATCGCTTCAGAGCACAAGGGGAAGTCGACGTCAAATATCAAGGTTCGGCATAATTTAGTTGAAGGGAGTTATCAAAGTGGACTCTTAGTGGGTGGCTACGCTGCTAAAAGAGGTTCGGCTGATAATATTCTCTTTGAAGCCAACAGTCTATATAATAACGATAAAGCAAACTGGAGCTTAGGCGAAATTGCTTTCCAGTTTCACGTGAATGACTGCCGAGTCATTAATAATACCTTATTTGCTGGAAAAAGAGGTGATCGGTCTGTTTTTGTTGGTCGCTCATCAAAGAAAGCTAAAGTCGAAAATGTCATTTTTGAAGGGAACCAGTACTGGTCGGAAGCGAAAAAGGCATTTTGGTTGCTTTCAGAGCCAGTAAAGTCTTTTGCAGAGTGGCAAAAAAAGGGTTATGATAGCAATGGTCGCTGGCAAAAGCCAGAAGAAATCAAAATAAATAAATAAGCTTAATCTTTCTGGCAGAGCTTTTTGTTATTTTGACTGAGAATAGACTGAACCTGTTCGGTTAATTGCTCTGGCTTAAAAGGCTTGCAGAGGTAACCCTCCACATCCATTTGAATGGCTTTGACGACCATCATCTTGTTGTTTTCAGTGGTCACAATAATAATAGGTGGAAGTTTGATGCTCATGGTCTGGAGTTTTTCTAAAGTCTCAATGCCATCGAGCTCCTCCATATTGATATCTAGAGTGCAGAGGTCAAATTCTCCTTCATGCAAATCAAGAAATGTAATAAATTCTTTGCCATTAGAGCTTTCCATAAACTCTATATCATACTGGTCTAGGGCATTTATGATGTAACTCCTTTGAGTTCGGGAGTCATCGCAAATCATAAACTTCAATTGTTCACTCATGCTTAATGATGGATATCAGGTATTTCTTATCCTTTTATAGGGAATTCTAGAACATTTCAAGGAAAATCTATAAAAATGTCAGCAGTCTTTCTATTTAAATTAGAGTGCTTTAGCCGCTTTATGGGTTAGTAGGAAGTGTTTTGCAGGGTGTTTAGTCGGTAGATTTGGCGCCGTGCTTCTTCCTCTAAGTCCGACCCTGAATCATAAAGTAAGATGTCTCGGTACGCTTCTACGGCTTTATGCTTTTGCTGGCTTAAACTTGATAAGCGACCTGCTTGGTAGCGTAAGTTGGCTAGTTCTCTTTTTCTTTCAAGAATGACGGATAAAAATTCATCGTCGGGAAATTCATGCATATATAAAGCCAAGTGTTCTAAATCTTCACATTTTTTAGCAATCTCAGTTAACTTTTTCTTATCAGCTTTATGTTGGAGTACACTGATCACTTTTCTATATACCCAAGGGTTATCAAGTTTGCCTGAAATAATGTTCTCTAATTCTTTTTTTACCGCTTTTTTATATTTAGGATTATCTAAAAAATCACGTCCTTGGCTAATTTTTGTTTTCAAAACTGGTTCCCTTACCCAGCGTTGAAACTTCCATTCTTCGCATAGTTCGTGTTCAGCAAAGTTCTTAATCATATAGTCAAGCTGTTTATACCCAGGTGTTGCTTTCGAAATATTATCGAGATGAGCATTAAGGCTTTGGTTTTTCTTAGTCTCATACTCTTCGATCCAATCATTGCTTACGGCGCCCCCGAGTTCTTGCAATTCTTCTAAGGATTGGCAAAGAATGCCGTAGTCGCCTAATAAAAAAGGCCTTTTTTTGATTTCTGGCTCGAAATGATTTTTGATTTTTAAGCGCAGAGCTCTTCGTTTACTTTCCTTGTCAGTTGTGAGACGGGCAGCTCGACTAAGTAGTATTTTACGCAGTCGACTGAAAGATACATCTACGCGAGAGAGCATTGTTGGTTTTGGTAGATTGCCTACTTTCTCGTATAGATTCAGAATTCTATCTGCATGAAGGTCTTTAAATAAAGTCATGTATGCTTCAGACTTAGGTCTTTGACTAATTTCCGTTTTAATCTTTTCTTGCAGGGCTTCAATACGACTATTTGTTAAAGGGTGAGTTTGCCATTTTAAATAGCGAGCATCACGGTAGTTGGTGTAAAAAAGCTTCTCAAGCATGCCTATGCCTGCGGATAATGTATAGCCCGCTTTTATGGCGATTTTCCCCCCTGTGTTATCTGCCTCAAATTCATACTCTCTTTGCGAATGAAGTAGGTATAATGTCCCGAATATATTCCCCGCCATGAGAGGGACAAGGTGAGGGGGGAGTTCTGCGTGTTCTTGTCTTTCAATGGGGGGAGCGTCGTGGCGTCTGTAGAGTGCTCCTTGCTCTTTCAGCCTTTTATAGTCTTGGTTTTTGGCTTGTGAGGCGATAATTAAGGCACCAATGGAGGCGAGGGCGTTGAGAAAACTGACCTTCTTCTGTTCGACTTGCATTCTTTCAAAATGACGATTTTGCACATGAGAGATTTCATGACCTAGTAAAAAAGCCAATTCATCGTCACTCAAATTCAGTTTGAGAAGCTTGTCTGTAATGAAAATAAAACCCCCGGGTAGAGCAAAGGCATTGGCTACAGGGGCTTC
>JADGBV010000277.1 GCA_015231345.1 Planctomycetota bacterium | reverse complement strand
GCTTCTCATGTTAGCATTGGCAGTGGCGAAGACCGAAACTAGCGCGGCGATATTGATTAAAATGTGTATAAGTTTTATCATTGTAGTGGATGATAATAAATTGTGGAGCATTACAATAGACAAGAGAAATGTCCAAAGGGCTAACGCATCAAAAACATAAGTCATTGAAAAATAAGCCACAGAGCGCACAGAGGCCTCAGAGAAATGCTCAGTGTTCTCTGAAATCTCTGTGACTAAAATATTCAAATACAGTCAGTTAGATTTTTTCGAGGCATAGTCTGTAGATTTGATGCGTTTGCCCTGGAATGTCCAGGTTCAGCCCCTCAACAACGCCCAAATCACATTTCACGTATTATTTTGCATTGGCAGTAAAAAATGCGAAGAAATCCATTGAACTATGCTTTGCAAAATTGAGGCCCCCGATAACCTATGCGCGATTTGCCTCCATTCTGGTTTTGAAGAGCGCAATCAACCCTTTTCCCCTTCCAATATTTTAGGAGAATTTAATGTCTATAGGAGAAAATGCTCCCACAAAAAATGCAGAGATTCTGCAGTGGGTCGAAGAAGTCGCTGCTCTAACTACGCCTGATAAGGTTGAATGGAGTGACGGATCTAAAGAAGAATGGTCACGCCTTGCTCAACTTTGCGTTGATGGTGGATCTGCTCAATGGTTAAATAGCGAAAAGCGCCCAAATAGTTTACTTTTCCGTTCAGTTCCTGCTGACGTTGCACGTGTTGAAGGTCGTACTTACATCTGTAGTGAAAAAGAAGCTGACGCCGGACCAACCAATAACTGGTGTGATCCCGTAGAAATGAAAAAAACTCTAACTGATATATCTAAAGGCTGCATGAAAGGCCGTACGATGTACGTTATCCCTTTCGCCATGGGCCCAATGGGTGGACCAGTAACTCAATACGGTATTGAGATTTCTGATAGTCCTTATGTTGTTATCAACATGCAAATCATGGCTCGCGTTAGCCTCGATGTTTATACTGAAATCGAGAAAAAAGGCTACGTTAAATGTGTACACACTGTTGGCTACCCTTTAGCTGATGGTCAAGAAGACGTTTCATGGCCATGTAACGAAGAAAAATACATCACTCACTTCCCATCTGAAAACATGATCTGGAGTTTTGGCTCAGGTTACGGTGGAAACGCTCTTTTGGGTAAAAAATGTTTTGCTCTTCGTATCGCTTCAACAATGGCTAAGAAAGAAGGCTGGATGGCTGAGCACATGCTTATCTTGCGTCTTACTAACCCAGAAGGTAAAAACTACCACGTTGCAGCTGCTTTCCCAAGTGCTTGCGGTAAAACTAACCTCGCCATGCTTCAGTCTACTGTCGAAGGCTGGAAAGTTGAATGTATCGGTGACGATATCGCATGGATGAAACAAGGCCCTGATGGACGTCTTTACGCTATCAACCCAGAAGCTGGTTTCTTTGGTGTTGCACCAGGAACATCTATGGCTTCTAACCCAATGGCTCTTAAATCTCTTGACGAAAACTGTATTTTCACTAACGTTGCCCTTACAGATGATGGCGATGTATGGTGGGAAGACATGGACGGACCTGTTCCATCACACCTTATCGACTGGAAAGGTAACGACTGGACTCCAGAAAGCGGCGAAAAAGCTGCACACCCAAATGCACGTTTCACAGCTCCTGCTGCTCAGTGCCCAGTAATCTGCCCAGATTGGGAAAAAACTGAAGGTGTGCCAATTGATGTATTTATTTTCGGTGGACGTCGTACTAGTATTGTACCTTTGGTACACGAAGCTTTTGATTTTGCACACGGTGCATACTTGGGTGCAACTGCTGCTTCAGAACCTACTGCAGCTGCTCTTGATGTTAAAGCGATTCGTCGTGACCCATATGCCATGTTACCATTCTGTGGATATGACATGGGTGACTACATGCAACACTGGCTTGACATGGGTGAGAAACTAGGTGATAAAGCTCCTAAATGTTTCTACGTTAACTGGTTCCGCAAAACTGCTGAAGGCAAATGGCTATGGCCAGGTTTCGGTGATAACAGCCGTGTGTTGAAATGGATGTGCGAGCGTGTTGAAGGTACTGTTGGTGCTCAAGAAACTGCAATTGGCATGATTCCTAACGAAGGTGATATCGACTTGACTGGACTAGACGTGTCTGCTGAAGACATGGCTGAGCTTCTTAAAGTTGATACTGCTGAATGGAAATCTGAGCTAGATAGCGTTAAAGGTCACCTAGAGCGTTTCGGCGACACTTGCCCAAAAGGTATGATGGATCAATACGAAGCTTTAAAAGCTCGTCTTGGCTAATCAGTCCTTAAGGATTAAAAACTAATAAAAAGGCAGCTGGCAACAGCTGCCTTTTTTTTATTCACCATCAGATACTCCCTAATAAATCATTATGAACATTGATAGCCCACGCCCTTTTTCAAAAAAATGGATGATCTTGAGTATGGTTATCTATATCGCGGCAGAAATCTTCATAGGCTTTTTTATTGGTGGCATTATTGTCGGGAAATATGTCTCTATTGGTCTGCAATTTATGATGCAAGGTTTGTGCATGCTCCTGGCCTATTTTGTTGGCGGCTTTCTGGTGGGAGTGATTTCGCCAGGTGTACGAATTTATGAACCTGCCGCTGGGGCTTTTGCTTGTGTGGCATTAACTATGATACTCGTCATTTTTGTGCCTTTACCGTTTTTTCACTTTAGCCTTACGAAACTTATTGTTGGCGGGGCCATTGCTTTTGTTATCGCTTTAACGGGAGCAAAAATGGGTGAACGTATAACAGGAAATAAATTATGAATGAAGATATAAAAGTTGCTGTCATTGGCGCGAGTCCCAATTCCGATCGTTACTCCTACAAAGCATTAGAAATGCTTGCTGAGTACAGTTATGACGCCATACCCGTTTCTCCTCACTATGATGAGGTCCTGGGAAAAGAGTGCCTAGATAGCCTGAATGATGCGAAAGAATTGCTGCATACGGTGAGTGTCTATTTACGACCTGATCTTCAAAGCGAATTAATAGATGAAATCATAGCCAAAAACCCCAAACGAGTGATTTTCAATCCGGGCACAGAAAACCCTAAGGTTTATTCTCGGCTTATTGAAGAAGGTATTGAGCCTGTAGAAGCGTGCACTTTGGTCATGCTCAGAACAGGGCAGTTTTAAATTGACGAATTTCATCGTACGACTTACTGACTCTTTTCTCGCTTCAAAGCTCGTTCATTTTAAGGTTTCGTGATTGTTTACCCGCCTACATAGTATTTCGGCTCAAGGCCTATCGCTTCACCCCATAGAAGTAGAGGTGGATACGGGTCGAGGCTTGCCCGGAATGATTATTGTCGGCTTGCCCGGCAAAGCTATTATGGAAAGTCGAGACCGGGTAAAAACAGCTCTTCTCAACACAAGTATGCCTTTTCCAAGGGCGAGAGTGACTGTAAATTTAGCTCCAGGGGATTTAAAAAAAGAAGGGCCATTATTCGACTTGCCCATTGCCCTGGGAGTGATGATCTGCACGGATTTTCTGCCCTCCTCTTTAGATACGGATGAATATATCTTTGTCGGGGAACTCTCACTGGATGGTTATTTACGTCCCGTTCATGGAGTCTTAGGCATGGCGCTTTATGCCAAAGAAAAATCAAAGAAATTAATGGTCCCAACGAGTAATTATGGCGAGGCCACCTTAGTTGACGGTTTAGAAGTGATTCCCGTCAATCACCTCAATGATGTATTCGCATACTTCCAGAAAACTAAAAGCGCCGATGAATTAATAAGTTTAGCTAAGAAAGCTCAGGCCCCCGTGAAAGAAAGTCCCTCTTTGCAAAAAGACTTCAGTGAGGTTAAAGGACAAGCTGGTGCCAAACGAGCCATGATGATTGCTGCTGCTGGCGGCCATAATTTGCTTATGCTTGGTGCTCCTGGTTCAGGGAAAAGTATGCTCGCCGAAAGATTTTCCGGCATTCTCCCGCCATTATCGAGAGAAGAGGCCTTGAGTGTGACGCGAATCTATAGTGTGGCGGGTTTGTTGCAGCATCATACTCCCTTAATTACGCATAGGCCTTTTCGGAGTCCCCATCATACGATATCGGATGTGGCCCTTATTGGAGGAGGCTCCGATGCTAAGCCTGGGGAAATTAGTCTAACTCATAACGGAACCCTTTTTCTTGATGAGCTTCCTGAATTTAAGCGATCTACTTTAGAAGTTCTCCGGCAGCCTTTGGAGAGTGGTATGATTACGATTGGGCGCTCAAAGCAGGTGAGTGAGTACCCTGCGAATTTCACTTTTCTCGCGGCAATGAACCCCTGCCCCTGTGGGTATTACGGTTCTCAGCTTAGAAACTGCCGCTGTAATTCTACGCAAATAGAGCGTTACCTGGCAAAACTGAGTGGTCCTCTCCTCGACCGTATTGATATTCACATTGAGGTGACAGATCAGTCCCCTGCACTCCTCAGGAGAATGCAAAAGGGCGGAGCGAGTAGCGAAGAGATGCAGGCGCGTGTTCTCGCAGCTCATCAAGTTCAGGCTATGCGTTATAAAGGGACCGACTTTAACCGCAATGGAGATTTGCGGGCTGGCTCGGTGGAAAAATATTGCCCTCTTGAGGAGGAAGGTGAGTCTTTTCTGATTAAAGCCATGGAGGAATTGGGCTTATCAACGAGGGCCTTTCATAAAATCCTTCTTGTGTCGCGTACCATTGCTGATTTAGAAGAAGAGGAGAGTATTAGCACACAGCATTTATCTGAGGCCTTAAATTATAGAGTGCTGGATCAGAAGATTTTTAATTAAGATCTATAAGCTTAAAATAAAAGTGACTAGGAATTAATGATATCTCTCAATATGATATTAATTTCCTCCATGGCATAAGGCTTAGAGAGTGCGTAATCAGCAGGGTTTTCATGGCCGGTGTGACTTGGTGCTCTTTGGCCAGAAGCCATTAAAATTTTCTGTGTTGGACAAATTTCTTTAATTTTTTCAGTTGCTTCTTCTCCTGTCATTTCTGGCATGACAGAGTCCATGATGATGAGATCGATTTTTTCTTGATGGACCTTATAGACCTCAACTGCGTCTACGCCATTATGGGCACAGAGGGTCTCACACCCATGGTCATTCAAGAAAGCTGTGGTTGTCTCAAGGATGAGAGCTTCGTCATCAACGATAAGGATCGTCAGGCCTTCGCCATTGAATTTTTCGTGTACTTTTTCTTCTTCATTTTCCAGTGTCGAGTTATCTGTTTCACAGGGAAGCCAGATATTGAAGCATGTCCCTTTATCGACTTCTGAATTGACTTCAATAT